>JBAXGK010000050.1:0-10198 GCA_037139435.1 Candidatus Omnitrophota bacterium
TGACAATATGATCGATCGGTAAATAAAGATAGATGTGCGATTCATAGGCTTTCTGGAGGATCTTGCGGGCCGTATCGATCATATCTTCTTCCACCAGCGAGTTACCAACCGAAAGGCCCTTGGCTTTGAGGAACGTGTAGGCCATGCCACCGCCGACGATTAAGCGATCCACTTTCGTGAGAAGGCTTTCTAATACGGCGATCTTAGAGGATACCTTAGCTCCTCCAATGATCGCCACGAAAGGACGCGCGGGATTATCCACGATCTTCTCGGCAAGATAGTCGAGTTCTCTTTCCATCAGGAATCCTGCGACAGCCGGCAGATATTTCGCCACGGTTTCTGTTGAGGCATGCGCCCGGTGAGCGGACCCAAAGGCATCGTTGACAAAAATCTCGCCATACTGCGCCAGGGCTTTGGCCATTTTTTCCCGTTCGGCCAAGTCCTTAGATGTTTCTTCGTTGTGAAAACGGGTGTTCTCGAGCATCAGAATGCCGCCTTGCGGTATTGCCTTGACCATCGCGTCGGTCTCAGGTCCCATGCATGCGGGAGCGAGCTTCACTTCTTTTCCGAGCAGCTTGGCGAGTTGGGCGGCGACCGGCGCCATCCTGTATTTACCCTCAATGAATTTTTTTTCATCGAAAGGCTTGCCCTCTTTTTCCGCTTTTTCCCTGGCCTTTTGTGTGTCCTTCTTGGGATCCCCAAGATGCGACATCAAAACAAGGCTTTTGGCGCCCTGATCAAGTACGTACTGGATGGAAGGAAGCGCGGCTTTGATCCGGGTATCATCCTGCACCACGCCGTCTTTCATGGGAACGTTGAAATCCACACGCATGAGGATGCGTTTTCCGCGAACATCGATGTCTTTGATCGTTTTCTTTTTCATTCCAAGGTCCTTGTCGGATACGGGCATTACTGCGCGCCGTCCTTTTTAGCCATATAACGGATGAGGTCGACCACGCGGTTCGAATAACCCCATTCGTTGTCATACCAAGAGACCAACTTGAAAAAGCGTTTTTCGCCTTTTAAGTTGTTTTGGAGCGTTGCCAGTGAGTCGTAGATCGAAGAGCGTTCATCGTGGATGAAGTCAGTTGAAACGACTTCTTCTTCTGTGACGCCGAGGATCCCTTTCAAATACGATTGTGAGGCTTTCTTGAGAAGCGCATCGATCTCTTCGATCGATGAGTCTTTTAAAGAACGGAACGTGAGATCGACCACGGAAACATCCGGTGTTGAAACGCGGAACGCCATGCCGGTGAGTTTCCCTTTGGTGGCCGGCAACACTTCGCCGACAGCCTTCGCGGCACCAGTGGACGACGGAATAATATTGATCGCCGCAGCGCGGCCGCCGCGCCAGTCTTTCTTCGACGGGCCGTCCACGGTCTTTTGTGTCGCGGTGTAGGAATGGATCGTGGTCATGAGACCGGTTTCGATCCCGATGCCTTCCTTTAAGAGCACGTGCACGAGCGGTGCAAGGCAGTTCGTGGTGCAGGAGGCGTTGGAGACGATGCTGTGTTTGGCGCTGTCATATTCCTGTTCATTGACGCCGATCACAAGCGTTTTGACTTCCCCTTTTCCGGGAGCGCTGATAATCACTTTCTTAGCGCCGGCCGCGAGATGGAGCTTCGCTTTTTCGGAGTCCGTAAAAAGGCCGGTGGATTCGATGACATAATCCACGCCGAGAGCTTTCCATGGGAGCTGGTCCGGGGTCTTGGTGGCCATGACGCATTTCGTTTTGCAGCCATTGACGACAATCGTGTCAGCCTCTTCGAGCGTCGGTGAGCTTTTTTCGGTGGTGACCGCATGTTTGAAGCGGCCGTGCACGGAATCATACTTGATCTGATAAGCGAAATAATCCGCATCGGTCGAAATATCTACCACAGCGACAACCTCGATCTCTTTACCGAGCAACCCCTGATCGCAAATCGCCTGAAATACTAAACGTCCGATACGCCCAAAACCATTGATGCCGACTTTTAACGCCATGTGTTGCCTCCTGGGATATATATCCGCTGTGAGTATTGAAGATTACGGTGGGGAAACATGTCAAATTCCCGCCAATTATAAGCGCGCGCCGTCGAGTGTCAAGGAATTCTACGGAGGAAAACGTGCTTGGGGCCGCGTAACACCCCGGATATTTTAGGTCGGTAAAGTAAAAATGAAACGAGAGTCATTCCCGAGTTTGATTTCAAACCAAAGGGTTTCGAGCACAACTACGCCACAATCGCTTTAGAGATCGAAAGATCGAGCGTTGATGCCCTTCGGGCTGATCACTTCAAGCCACTTTGGAATCTAGTTCCTGGAGAGATGCGCCTACAACAAAGCGCCTTCCGCGGACAAAGTCGGCGGCGGTCATGGATTTTTTCCCCTCAGGTTTGACTTGAAGGATCTTGAGGATCCCCTCTTGTGTCGAGACCTGGATGCCGCCTTCTTTTTCGACCGCAAGAAGCGTTCCCGGTTTGACATGGCCGCCAACACCCTGTCCCTCCCCCTCAGGGAGAGGTGAGGTGAGAGGGAGGTCCGTATGAAGGATCGCAATCCTCTCGCCTTTGATAAAACAATAAGCGCCCGGCCAGGGCTGAAGTCCACGAACTTTTCTGTCTATCGCTTCGGCGGTCATGGCAGTGAGCGATAGCTCCCCGTCTTGTTTGGAAAGCTGGGGGGCGAGTGTCGCTTCAGCTTCATTTTGCGGGATACCTCGGAGCTGTCCTTCCTGGACTTGGGCGAGAACTTTCTTGAGGATTCCATAAGAAAAACGAGCCAGTTCCGACGTAAGCTGCTCGGCATCGGCTCTCGGATCGATCGCGATCTTCTCCTGATAGTAAACATCACCGCTATCTAGTTTTTCGGCGATATCAAGGATGCTAACGCCAGTTTCCTTCTCTCCGTTCAGGATCGGCCAATGGATCGGCGCGGAGCCGCGGTATTTTGGCAGAAGAGACGGATGGACATTGAGTCGATATTTCGGGATTTCGAGCAGATTATTTGGAATGAGTTTTCCATAAGAGGCCGCGACAAAAATGTCCGGGCGGAGCGCGATCAGCTCTTGGGCGACTTTGGGATCCCGCAGCGTCGAATACTCGACAACAGGAATCTCTTTCTTATGACAATAATCAAAAATCTCACTTGGTTCCAGCTTGAGACCGCGACCTTTCTTTTGAGGAGGGATGGTCACAACAAGCACAAGCTCCATGCCGGAATGCAGACAAGCCTCGAGGGCTTTGATAGAAAACGCATCAGATCCAAAAAAAACTATTTTCATATTTTCAGAAGGTTTCGTTCAAAGCTTTGAGGCGCTCTTGGCACTTTTGGCCGATTCATATTGCATGAGAAGCTTTTCGCGTTTGGCGCCTTTAAAGTGATCAATCAGAAGGATCCCGTTCAGATGATCCATTTCGTGCTGGATAACACGGGCGAAGAAATCCTCGACCTCGACTGCGTATTTTCTTCCGTGACGATCCTGAAAGGTCATGAGAAGCTTGGTGGCACGGACAATGTCCCCCGAGATCCCGGGGAAGCTCAAACAGCCTTCAGCCGAGACCGAAGTCCCCGATTTTTTCTCGATCATGGCGTTTACCATAACATGTTCCTCGCCGTGGCGCCTATTGGGACATGCAATGAATATCTGCTGGGAGATCCCGACCTGGGGCGCCGCGAGTCCCACTCCGTCGGCAACGTGCATAGTCGCGATCATGTCGTCAAAAAGCTTTTGCATGGCCGGACCGAAATCGGTCACGGGCGCCGCTTTCCTCTTAAGGACAGGATCGGGATAAGTTCGAATTTTAAGTTTGGCCATGATTTTCCTTAATTGGATAATGAACGGGTAATCATGACTGCCCAGACTTTTTGTTTATTTTCCAAAACGGTAGTCTGGACTGCCCCAATTTCAACTCCGTTGAAATTAAAAAGTATTGGGACTGCCAAAGTCGCCATTCCAAAAAAGAAAAGAAAGACTTGGGCGCCATTAGCGGATTATAACATAATGCCGGTGAACGGGTAACGAGGAACGTGTCGGAAATAAAGGACGTCAAATTGCATTTGCTTCTCGTGCAAAATAAGCTTAGGCTGAGGTCGTGTCTGGAGCATCAAACATAAAGGAGTGAATATGAGCAAAAGCGAAATGTTGCGTTACATCAATCTGCCGTTGGCACTTTCTTTTCTCATTCAGACCGGGACGGCGTTGACCATTCTCTCGGAGGTCAGGCTGCCGAACAAGGATCTGCTTTTTGGAATCCACGAGTACAACGGCCTTGCCTTGATTGCGCTCATCGCGGCGCACATTTTTCTGAACTGGAGCTGGATCCGCGTAACTTTTTTCCCCGCAAAGAAAAAATCCCCCACCACCTCGTAGGTGGCAGGGGTTTGTTATTACTTGATAAACGAACAGCAATAATCCGTTAGTTCGGAGACTTTGAGTTTAAACTTGGACTGGGCGGGAACTTCAAAGGATTCCCCACCCTGCACCTTTCGCCATCTCGTATCTCCGGGCAGTTGGACTTCCATCTTTCCGGCAAGGATCTCCATGATCTCTTTTTCGGCAGTTCCGAATTCATAATCCCCAGGAGCCATGACGCCAAGGGTCTTCTTCGTCCCGTCAGAAAAAAGAACCGTCCGGCTTGATACTTTCCCGTCAAAATAAACATTCGCTTTCTTTACCACCGTCACGTTTTTGAATTCCTGCATATTTTTGACCTTTCGTTGGACCGACCGTCATGGTTTTAGAACAAACTTGTCCCCGGCGCCGGAGTTGGGCCTCAACATCCACGAAAAACTCCCCGCCCAGCAGGTTCTCAAGTTCTTCGGGATCACAAGAGCGCTGATTGTTGAGATGGCTGAAGTTGACCGGAGTCACCTTAAGGGCTTTATAACCCATCGTGTTAGAAATAATTTAAAGCAAGACTCGAGCGGACTCATTATCGCTGGAATTTGAAAAATGGTAAATAAAAAAACAAATGCGCCGCTATAAAATGTTCAGGGGATCGACGTCGAGCTGGAAGGCAACCCCGGAGGGTTTTTTGAGGCTCATAAGAAGCGCATAGATCTTGGGAGTCAGCAGAAGATTTTTCGGTATCTTGAGCATGACGTGCCATCGGAAATGGCCGCGCAATTTATAGAATGGGAGCGGTGCGGGCCCGATAATCTCAACGCTGTCGCATTGAGATTCGGCTAACGGGAAACGGCTAACGTTGAACGTTTCGTTTTTGTCATTCCCGCATGCTTTTGGCGGGAATCCAGTTTTGGCGTCTGGTTCCCCGATTGAAGCATTCGGGGATGACATGGCGGAAGCCAGACCCCTCACCGCATCACGAATTTCTCGCGCAAAGAGATACGCCTTTTTCTCATCGTGCGAGCGAATGATGATATTCACAAGTGAGCGGTACGGCGGATAATGGAATTCTTCGCGGCACTGTTTTTCATGTGCGTAGAAAGAGAGGAAATCATGCTCTTTTGCGAACCGGATGCTCGGATGTTCCGGCATCCAGGTCTGGATGATGACACGACCGAGTTTCGTCCCCCGCCCCGCGCGACCCGCAAATTGTGTGAGCAGTTGGAACGTGCGCTCGCTCGATCGAAAATCAGGAAGACGGAGCCCCACATCCGCCAGGACAACACCCACCAGGGTTACGTGTGGGAAATCGAACCCCTTAGCGATCATCTGGGTTCCGATCAGAATATCAATTTTTTGTTCCCGGAACTGCTCGAGGATCTTTTCATGAGAATCCTTTTTCTGGGTGGTATCGGCATCAAGGCGCGCTATCCTCGCGGTGGGAAAAAACCGGGCAATCTCGCTTTCGACTTTCTCGGTCCCGAATCCGGCAAATTTGAGGAGCGGGGACTTGCAGGAAGAGCAAGTGTTCGACACTTTTTTTTGATAGTTACAGTAGTGGCAAAGGAGCAGGTTCTTTTCTTGATGAAATGTGAGCGCCACCTGACACATCTTGCAGGTTTCAACCTCACTACAGGCCGGACAACGGATCGAAGTGGAAAATCCCCGGCGATTGAGGAGAAGCATGGTCCCCTCCCGGTTTTTTAGATTGGTCTCGATCTCGCGCATAAGAGGCGGTGAGAAAAGCAGGCTTTGGCGCTTATCCCCTTCGTAGCGCTTGAGGTCGATCACTTGGCCTTTGGGCATGGCTTTTGAATCGATCCGCTCAGTGAGATCCACGCGTTCGATCTTTCCCTGTTCCGCGAGGGCCATACTTTCCAGCGAAGGTGTCGCCGTGCCCATTAAAAAAAGAGCGCCTTCATGTTGTGCGCGCCAGGCCGCGACTTCGCGGGCGTGGTAGCGTGGCGTGGTCTCCTGCTTGTACGAGCCTTCATGTTCTTCGTCCATAATGATGAGACCCAGGTTCGGGATGGGCGCAAAAACTGCGGAGCGCGGCCCGAGCACGACATTGCAGGTTCCCATTTCGATGCGTTTCCAGGTAAGGAAACGTTCGCCGTCGGTCATTTTGCTGTGAAGGATCTCGAGATTGTCGCCGAAATGCCCGGCAAAGAAGCGCTGGAGCTGTTCGGTGAGCGCGATCTCGGGAACAAGGCAGATCGCGGCGCGGTTCTGCTTCAAAGTCTGGCGGATCGCGCGGATATAAATCTCGCTTTTGCCGCTGCCGGTGACGCCGTAGATGAGGAGAGGTTTGTTTTCCCCTCTTTCGCAAAGAGGGGTTAGGGGAGATTTATCTTTCAAAATCCCCCTCTTTCCCCCTTTGATAAAGGGGGAAGATAAATCAGCCTGGCCCCGCAGCGCTTCACTAATGATTGCGAAAGCTTTTTCCTGCTCCGGAGAAAGCGTGAATTCCGAAGGGGGCTTGACCGGTCCAGCATTCTTCTGTTTTGCTTTTTCGATATACTTCTCAACTTTTTTCCCGTATTTCACCCAGCGCGGAAGCGCGTTCTCGATCGCTTCTCCCCAACTGGAACCGTAATATTCTCCGACCCATTTCGTGAGCTGAAGCATATCGGAAGAGAGAACGGGTTGGTCGTCCAGGATTGCGAGGATCGCTTTGAGCTTTTGGGTGGGAGCAGCGGTTTCTAGACCCACAAGGTAACCCGTGATCTCGGTATTGCGAAATGGAACGATCACGCGAACGCCCGGTATGGCCCTGGCGACAAGAGATTCCGGGATCAAGTAACTAAAAACCGTGGGGATCGGGAGAGGAACAGCCACTTGCGCTAAAACTGCGGACATTTTTCCGTCATCCTGAGGCGCAGCTGAAGCCTCTTTCTTCGGATTTAAGCCTTCGCTCAGAATAGCGCGTCTTGGTGAAACGCTCACTCCTTCGTTCCTTCGAGCAGCTTCATAACTTTTTTCATATCTTCCCAGACCTTGCGCTTCTCCCCCGGGCTGCGCAAAAGATAGGCCGGATGGTAGGTGCACATGACCGGGATGCCTTCATAGGTCTGGAACGTGCCGCGCACTTGCGAAATCCCTTGTTCGGTTTGAAGGAGTGCTTTGACCGCATGGTTCCCAAGAGCGACGATCACCTTGGGCTTAATGAGCTCCAGCTGGCGTTTAAGAAAGGGCCGACAGTGAGCCGCTTCTTCCGGCGCGGGCGGACGATTATTCGGCGGCCGGCATTTGAGCACATTGCAAATAAACACCTGGTCGCGGGTTTTCCCCATGGCTTCAATGATCTTCGTGAGAAGCTGCCCGGCACGGCCGACGAACGGAAGTCCTTGTTCGTCTTCATCGGCACCCGGGGCCTCACCCACAAAAACAAGTTCGGCCTGAAGATTGCCGTCGCCAAAAACGACTTTGTTTCGGGTCTTCGCGAGCTCGGCGCAGAGTTTACATTTCAGAACTTTGGTGCGGAGTGTTTCAATCTCGGGATTGATTCCTGAAGAAGCATCGTCATTCCCGCATGTCTTAAGCGGGAATCCACTTTTTGTTGCTGGACCCCCGACTAAAACATTCGGGGGTGACACAATTTGTCGACTCGGGGATTGCATCACGGGACGTGGCGATTTGGAGGGCACATACACTTCCTCAATGCCGTCTTCTTTGAGGGTCTTCAGAAATATCAGGGACTCACTCTTAGGCATAGGAACTATTTCCCGGCGAGGATCATTTTAACGAGGTCCTCAGAAGCGTTCGGCTTTGCGAGGCGCGCGATGGCGTCACGTTTTTTCTGTAAAGAAGAAGGATCGTCCAGAATGCTTTTGACGATGCCATGAATCTCATGCGGCTCGTTTAGGAAATAGGCCGCGTCGCGAATTTTCAGGAGCTTGACATTCCGGGTCTCCTGCCCGGGGATCGGAGCCATGACGACCATGACAACTCCCTTGGTTAGGGCTTCTGACGTCGTGGAGCCTCCGGATTTCGCGACCATGAGATCGCTTGCTTCCATGAGGTCCGGCATAAAATCGATGAATCCGAAAACCTTGACGGGGAAAGGATAGACTTTGCTTTCCAGTCTCGTTTTGAGTTCTTTGTTGTTGGCGCAGACGACGAAACACTGAACCTTGTCCTTGAACGCCTTCAGTTCTTCCAATATCGACTCCTGGGGCCCCAAGCCAAAGCTGCCGCTTGTAAGAAACAGAGTGAACCGGTTCTCTTCGAGGCCATGCTTTTTCAGGATTTCGAGTTTTTTCCCCGTGGGTTTAAAGGTCGGAAGGATGGGAATGCCTCCGGCAGTGATGATCCGGTCCGGAACGCCGCGACGAACGAGGTCCTGCTTGGTTTCGTCAGCCATGACCCAATAGTGATCGGTTCCGGGATTCACCCAAAAAGTGTGGGGATAAAAATCCGTGATAACGGTGATCATTTCCGACTGGATGAGACCCTTTTGCTTGGCGCGGCCCAGGAGTTCAGGCGGGAGAAAATGAGTCGAGACGATCACGTCGGGCTGATTCTTGACGATATCCTCAAGCAATCGTTTCGCGTGGATCGTGTTCGTAAGCGAACGGAAGGGCTGGATGAGATCATAGACCCAGGCGTGGTCCAGCGCTTCATAAGAGCCACCCCATAGGTTGGGGGCGTTCAGGACGCACCAATAATAAATAGGGGCGTAGGTTTTTTGGAAATGGGCGTCGGTATAATCGAGGCAGTTGAGCAGGCGGACTTGAAGATCGTTTCGGTTGAGCCGCGCCAGGCCATCCTGGACGGCCATCGCGATCTTGCGATGACCTTCCCCGGCTGTTGCGTGAATGATATCGATCTTCATAAAATCCTTGCCAATCCCGCATGTTTCTAGCGGGAATCTACGTTTTGAAATGATGGATCCCCGATTAAAGCATTCGGGGATGACAAAATGCCTTCTTTTTTATGCCTTGAGGATGAATGGAACTGCATCCCGGAGGTTGTTCACAATATGGTCGGGCTGGAGCTTCTTCGTCAGTTTCTTTTCCGTCTCGGCGCCGTATCCGGTGCGAACCAGGATCGTCCGGATGCCAAAATTGACGCCGGCCTCAAGATCGCTGAATTTATCGCCGACAAAATAAGTTTTTTTTCTATCAAAATCAGTCTTCGCGACCGCTTTTTCAAGGAGCTGGGTCTTGGGCTTGCGGCAATCACATTTGGCTTTCTTGGCATGGGGGCAGTATCGCGCGCCGCGGATCTTGATCTCGCGCTTGGCCATGGCGGCGACCATCTTTTCATGCACTTGCCACATGGCGGCTTCAGAAAAAACTCCGTCTCCCACACCGGCCTGATTCGAGATGATATAGATATCAAAACCTTTGTCCGTAAGGATTTTGAGCGCATCGAGCGCGCCCTTTTCAAAACGGAATTCTTTCCAGGTCTCGACGTATTTCCAGAGGTCCACGTTGATGACACCGTCCCGATCAATAAAAACTACTTTACGCATAGCGTTTCGCATATTATTCCTTTCCAAAGAAGCGGCGGATGGCTCCGGCCACGGCGTCCACTTCCGGTTCGGTCATGCCCGGGAAAAGTGGCAGGGTCAGGACTTCGTTACAGAGTTTTTCAGTGACCGGAAGCTTCGCCTTGCGAGTTTTATGTTTCTTCATAATGGGCTGCGCGTGGACCGGGGTCGCGTAATGGACCATGGTCGGAATGCCTTGCGCTGCGAGATGTTCTTTGAGCTCGTTCCTCTTTCCGTCCGGCACGCGAACGACATAGAGATGATAGACGTGATAGGCCTCGGCAATTTCTCTCGGGAGACCGAGCGGAGTGCCGGAAAGTTTTTTGTGATAGAGCTCGGCGACCGCGCGGCGTTCCCGGTTCAGTTCATCAAGGAACTTC
>JBAXGK010000051.1:0-10143 GCA_037139435.1 Candidatus Omnitrophota bacterium
ACAGAACCGGAACGCCGGATCCGTACTCTGACGAACCTTGATCTTTTGGAGAAAAGCTTTGCTTAAAAAACAGGCTTCTGCAAATAAAACGCCCGGAAGGGACTTATCGAAAAAGGAAGAAGCTTGGGCGGGTTCATGGATGACGGAGACGACCGCTGGAGTGTCACTTAAATAGTCTCGCAGGAAGGATCCCCAAGGACCCCCAGACTTTTCAAGAACGAGGGCTGAACGCTCCGGCATGTTTTTTTTAAATTCCTACCTCAACAACTTCCGCCGCCTAGGGATAGAGCTATTTAGGTTTGTATATATGTGTTCCGCTATAAACACCAGAACTAGTTAAAGTGATCGTTTGCCCCGCGAATGCCCCCCCCCCCTGTCGATTGGCCACCGCTGTGAAGGTCGTTGTCGTTCCGACCCGAGTCACGGTGTAAGAGAAAACTCCGGTCGGGCTATCCATCCCAAGCGAAGCCCAGTCCAACGCTCCGCCACTCGTATAAACATAATCGGTATGCTCCAGTTTGTGAGCTTCCTCACCCTGACGAATGGCAGAGAGAATACCGACCGCCTCAGCGACGTACCCCCGCTCTTCCTGGCCAAAGAATTTTGGAAGCATCAGCGTTGCCATGATCGCCATGATGATGATCACAATCAAAAGTTCCATCATCGTCAAACCTTTTCTTTTCATCATAACGGATTTCCTCTCTTAAAGCGCGAATGGAGGCTCGCAGTTCACAGTCTATGACTTAGAGTTGCTCGCAAAAAGATCAGCGCTCTATGTATCTGTCTTACGCTTGACACGCGACGGTTACCAGCGTGCCGTCAAAACCTTCTGTCGTCACGGGCTTATACGTCCCCAAACAAGAATAGATCCCGGATTCAATATCAATGCGGATGCCATTCCCGGCCGGACCCATCTTCCCAATCTCAGTCGCCTGACAAAATCCCTCCGCCGGCTGACATTCATAATCAAACCCGGTACTCGCCTCAACGTTCGGAAGCTTCATCTCATTCCATCCTTCCGAATAGGCCATCTTCCCGCTGCTTTTACTCGCAGAAACGATCTTATAACCCTGGGTGGCCTCTTGATAAGCCAGCTCGGCACGGCGAAGCGTCACAAGGATCTTCTGAGCGTCCGTCAAGTTCGCGCGAAATTCCTGCTCAGGCTGCCGCCTTGAATTCATAATAAAAAACCATGCGGCAAATGCGCACGCTCCAAGAATAATAATAAAAACGATTTTCTTAATCACGAATAAATCCTCTCAATAAAATCCTAAAACCGGGCAAAAAGGAAAACGGACTCTCCCTTTTTGCCCGGTGTGATGCTGTCAACGTTATGAACTCCTCTTAGACAATAATGCACCCACGAGTTTTATCGTTAGCCGCTGCCAAAGATCCGCTACAACCCGAAAAGGTCCTTAAGACATAATTGAAAGACGCTGAACTGGCTTGGCCGTTAATACTTCTTCTCGCGTAACAGTTAGTCGAATCGCAATTATAAGCATACCTCGACTGGGTTGAGGGTGCCTCCATACCTAACTTTGCCCAGGTTGCTGCATCTGCACTACCGACGGCACAAGCGGTTCCACTGCCGCAGGCGCTAACTGTATTTCCACTCGCAGTACTTCCCGTCAGCTGCATATAGGTATCCTGAGCCCGCGACAAGCCCCCAAGCATCGCATTCGCCTCAGCAAGGTAAGCGGATTCGGGGGCTGACAGCATCCTCGGAAGAATCAAAGTGGCCATGATCGCTAAAATGATCACGACGATCATGATTTCTATAAGCGTAAAACCTTTTTTGTTTTTGAACATCTTCATTATATTCTCCTTTTTTATTTTTTTTAAAGCTTCCCTCGAAAAAACGCCTTCAAAAAACCAACCCCTAATGCATAGAATTAGTATACCTTCTTCTTTCAAAAAAGGCTAGAACATCCCCTTTCCCGTTGAAAGATCGATAATCGGAAGAAACATCGCGATCACGATCGTCCCGATAACGACGCCCATGAAGATCAACATGATCGGCTCTAAGAGGGTAGTCAAACGAGTAAGAAAAGTGTCGACCTGTTCCTCATAATAGTCGGACAACAACGCGAGAAAACGGTCGAGCTGGCCGCTTTCTTCACCCACTGCAATGAGCTGGGTCATAAAGACCGGGAATATCTTCCGGGCTTCAAGCTGAACGCCGAGTCCTTGCCCGCCCCGGACCTGCTCGGCAACCCGTGTGATCCCCGCTGTAATAAACACATTCCCCACAAGGCGCCCTGCGATCTCAAGTGACTGAAGGATCTGAACACCGGCTCGAAGGAGAGTCCCGAGGGACCGCGTGAAGCGGATCACGGCCACCTGCATCAAAATGTCTCCCATAATGGGAATCTTTAAAACGATCTGGTCGTAAACAAGCTTTATGGAGCGCACTTTGCTCGTCCAAACGAAAGCAATCACCGACGCCACCCCAATCCCGGCCACCCAGGGGAAACGTGTTCTCAAAACATCGCTTACGGCTACAACAGCCTGGGTCAAGGCCGGTAGCTGCATCTTGTGGTCTGAAAAAATCGCTGAAAATTTCGGGACAATAAGCAGCAAAAGAAAGGTGAGAGCGCCTATTACCGCGCAGAGCAGGATCCCGGGATAAAAAAATGCTGTGATAACCTTGCCGCTCATTCGGGCCGCAGCTTCCTGATAATGCGCGATCTCTTCAAGACACTCCGGCAACTTTCCCGTAGCTTCACCAACCTCCGTCATATTCACCCAGATCCACGGGAAAACTTTAGGATAGTTCCGGAGCGCGGAACTGAAGGCGCCACCTTCCGAGACCCTTTTGCGCATATGTTGGATCACGGTCTTGAAAAAAGCGTTCGTGATACCCTTTTGGATGATCTCGAGCGCCCGAAGAAGAGGAATGCCGGCCTTGAGAAGCGTCGCAAGCTGGACAGCAAAAAAGATACATTCGCGGCCTGACACTGTATTAAAGATCGAGAAGGAACCTCCTCCGGACTCCTTACCGAGAGAAGAGTTTAGTGCCGAAAAGATATTCTTCACACCGCCTTTTTTCTTGCCACTCTCCCAGACATCGATCACCACATATCCTTGAGCAAGAAGCTTTTGCGTTGCGGCGTCCTCGTCCGGTGCTTCCAAGGTCACAACTTTTGCTTCTCCCGGAAGATCTCGCGAACAAACGCGGCAATCAAAACTTAAATTCGACAGATTCTTTTTGGTCGACATTGAGGCTCCCCCGGCCGACTCATTCATAAGCCACACTCAAGACCTCTTCCAAGGTTGTTAACCCGCGCTCCACTTTCTTGATCCCGTTCTGGAGAAGCGTTTCGTACTTCTTTGCTTTCTGGAGCTCTTTGAGGGCATTGAGATTCGAGTCTTTTGTGATAAGACGCCTGAAATCGTCATCGATCGGCAACACCTCATAAATGGCCATGCGGCCCCAATAGCCGATATTCCGGCATTTAGGACAGCCTACCGCCTTATAGAGCGTATCCGTACGGATCCCATTTTCATCCTTGGTCTTGGGATCAATTTTGTACGGTTCTTTGCAAGCGGGACAAAGAACACGGACCAGGCGTTGGGCGGCCACAAGCCCGATGCTTCCCGCAACAAGATAGGACTGGATCCCGATATCGATAAGACGGGTCACGGCGGTCACGGCATCATTTGTATGCAACGTGGAAAGCACCAAATGGCCGGTCAGCGAAGCCCGGATACAGATCTCGGCAGTCTCAAGATCGCGCACCTCTCCCACCAGGATCACATCCGGGTCTTGACGCAAAAAAGCGCGGAGCGCCGAAGCAAAAGTCAGGCCGATCTCCGGCTTAACTTGGACCTGATTCATACCGGAAATCTGATATTCCACAGGATCTTCGATCGTCAAAATATTGACCTCCGGAGAAAGACGTTTGTTCAGAGCCGCATAAAGTGTCGTGCTCTTACCGCTTCCCGTTGGTCCGGTCACAAAAATAAGCCCATAGGGCCGCATCAAAGCTTTTTCGAATTGATCGAGCTGTTCCGGTTCAAACCCGAGCATTTTCATATCCAAAAGATCCAGGCGCTTATCCAAAATACGCATCACAACCTTTTCTCCGAAAACAATCGGGATGGTTGAAACGCGCATATCGACTTTATGCCCCTTGTACTGGAGTGCAAACGAGCCGTCCTGCGGGATCCGCTTTTCGGCGATGTCCATCTTGGAAAGGATCTTGATACGGGAAACCATGGCATTATGCAGTTCCCGAGGAGGAGGCGGAAGTTCGTAGAGAACACCGTCCACGCGGTAACGGATATTGATCTTGTCCTGACAGGGTTCGATGTGAATATCACTTGCGCGGTCCTCGAGTGCCTTACGGATCATGACGTCCACCAATTTGACCACGGGGGCCTTCCCGGCCTCCGTCACGGTCACTCCGACATCGACCTTATGATCGTCCTGCTCGCTGATATAATCTGCTGTGGCGTCGTCGACCTCAGCCGCTGAGATCACATCCTGAAGATCTGTATTACCGTAATAAGCTTCGATGGCCCGTTTAAGCTCACTTTCGGTCGAAAGGACTGTCACAATATCGTACCCCGTGATCTTGCGAAGATTATCTAAAAAAATGAGATCGGGGACCTTCGCCATGGCCACCTTAAGCAATTGCTCGGAACGGTCCAGGGGAAGAATGAGATTGGCAATCGCAAAATCGTAGGGGACGCACTCTTTGAGGTGCTGGTCCATGCGGGGTTTTAATTGCTCGGTCGAAAGGAACGAAACGCCCAGCTGCTCGGAAAGCACCATCCGGAGCTGATTCTCCTCCAGGAAACCTAATTGGATCAAGACCTGACCCAGCGGCTCCTTGCTCTCTTTCTGCTTGTCAAGAGCCTGCTCCAGCTGCTCTCGATTGATAAGCCGCCGCTCAATGAGGATGTCACCCAATAAGGCGTTGATACCCATGCGTTTGTGTTTTATTCCCTATCTTAGGCTTGACCCGAAGCCGTTGCCTGGGTGCTCTGTTCCAGATTGCTCAGCGTGGAATCGATCAATTTCTTCCGAAGATTGAAATAACCGTCAAAATCAACTTTTTTAACCTCTCCGTCCTTAAGATCCTTGTACCACTGTTTATCCTTCACCTTCCAGAAGGGGGCGCTCTCCTCCTCAAAATCCAGCCGCCTCTCAGGGGCATCCATGGCTTGAAGCATGGAAGGATCCGTGACGATATATGGCGTCACAAAAAGGATCAATTCACGGTCCTTGATCGACTTCGTGTTGCTTGTGAATAAGGCCTTACCGATCACGGGGATATTTCCGAAAAAAGGAACCTTCCGGTCGTCATTGCGTTGCTCGCTGAAAAGCAGGCCTCCCAACGCGATCGTTTGTCCGTCATTAACCATCAGAGTGGTTCGAGCGGTCCGGGTCGTGGGATCTCCCGTCTTGGGTGCGCCGGCAGAGCTACCATACACCGCGATCGCAGATTCTGCCACAGTGGCAAATGTTGGCTCCACCGTCAAGGTGATCCGTCCTCCGGTATTAATAAGCGGGGTCACGCGCAAGATCGTTCCGATTTCGTAACGTTCGGTATTTCCGGTAGTGTCTGTTGTCCCCGCCGTCGAAGTCGTCGTGTTGCCAATGGCCGCTTGGGTCGAGATCTTAATCAAAGCCGCCTGATTATCCAAAGCCAAGATCTTGGGCTTCGCCAGGATCTTGAGCTTATCGGCATCCTCCATCGCTTTGACCGTGACCTGAAAGGCCGATAAATTCCGAACCCCCGGTGTTATTATACCCGACTGAATGGTGGGATTGAATTGATTGGCGGTATCCTTGAACGTATTCCCGACATCACCAAAAAATCCGGCATCCGTTGGAGCATTCGTTCTGAAAGGAAATTCGGTCTTCTGCGATCCACCCGAGATGGTCCCAAAAGTCCCGTCAGTGCCCCCCCATTGGATGCCGAGATTCCGGTCAAGGTCCTCAAACGTCTCAACAAGGATCACATTGATAAGAACCTGATCCAGAGGACGATCGAGCTGCGCGATCGCCGATTCAATCATTTTGAGCCGATCTTCCGAATCGGTCACGATCAAGCTATTGGACCGATCATCGACTGAAACTTTACCTCGTGAGGAAAGGATCTTTTCAATCGACTGAACAATGGCCGGAGAACCGATATCACCTTCCTTCGAACCCTTGAGCGTCGTTAGGCCACCAGAACCGGAAGCAGCGCTATTCTCAATCTCTTTCAAATTACTTACTTTCATATAATAAAGCTTAAAAACACGGGTCATTAAAGACGGCATTTCAGCAGCATCCGAGGAAGCCCGGAAGAGATAGATGTTCCTCCCGGGAAGAAATTCATAGCTGACATTGCACCCGTACGATATCGCTTGCAAAACATCCTCAAGAGCGACATTGTCGAGCGTCATGCTTACCTTCCGGTCCGACACTTCCGTCCCCGCAATAAAATTGATCCCGCTCAGATTCGAAAGCACGCTCAGCACGTTAAGGAGCGCTGCTGATTTGAAATCCAGATAATACTTTCCGTCCTCTGTCCTCTCAACTTTAGGGACTACCGGAACTTCCGGAGCCGCTCCGGCTAAAGCCGGTTGTCCCGGATCCGTGGAGACTAGCTCCGGAGAACCCACGGTTTCCAAAGAAACAGCGGCCTCTTCCGCCATCACAGGTTGAGCGAGGCAGAGACATAAAGAAAAAACAGCGAGAACACTACTGCTAAAAAGCGGGATGGTTTTTTTCATAACGGCGGTGACTCCCTTCATGATAAAGATGACGGCTTTCCTGTTAGCTGATCCGATGCAGAACTTCCTTCAATGGCACCTTCATCAGCAACACTACCTTCAACATCATTCTTTTTATCCGCCCGGTCCCGAGCCTTTTTAAGATCCTCGCCAGGAAATAAGGGGAGAGTGACCTTCCCCCCGTTCACTATAATATCGACCTCTCGCCTTCGAACCTCAAGTAATTTTATCCCATTCTTCGTGTCGCCTTCAAAGAATATCTCACCGCCCATAACAGCATAGCCTTCCTTGCTGCCAAATCCCATCCCCTCCAGCACAGGGATAGGAATAGCGGGCGCCTGCGGATCAACGGGGGGAGCGCTCGCAAGGGTCTCGGTTTCTTCAGTTACTTCGAATGGATCTCGAACTTCCTCCTGGGCCGCCTGGACTGCATTATCGACACCTGTTGTCGCCGGCTCAGTGGCTGGAGCGGCCTCAGACTGTGAAGGGCCTGCGGCTGGCAAGGGATCCTCGGCATGAAGGATGATGAACCCCGGCCATAACACGATCAGAATAAAACCCAGAAAACAACGGCCCATTTTAAGCATTTTTCTTCACCCTCTGCTTCAAAAAGGTCTCAAAAACAAGCTGGATCTGTAAATTCAATTTTCTATCTTTTGGATCGGGGGAAGGCCTAAACAACAGTGAGACATCCTTGACCTTAATCGCTGCCCCAGCATTCTCAACCCCCTGCACAAATTTTATTAATGATGAAAAAGAGCTTTGTCCGTCCATCTCGACCCTAAGCTTGATGTATCCACCATCCGGCTCGGTCCTGGGAGTCAGCGTCTGGATACGAATCTTGTTTTTTCCCGCAATGTCCGAAATCTTCCCGAGAAGCTGCGACCTCTCCGTGAGCGTCGCCAAAACACTCTCTTTGCTGTCAAGGCTCTCCTTCAAGCTTCGGACCTCCCTGTAAAGCTCGATGCGCTTCTGAGAATTCATGATGCTTTGGCGCAAAGTTGAGATATCTCGGAAAGCCGGAGCGGCTATATTCATATAACAAAAAATAAAGACCGCGATCCCCACCGCCCCTTTGATGGCCCACTCTTTTTGTTGTTCATTAATTTTTACGGTCGACATATTCTAATGCCCCTCATTCCCCAAGCACACGGAAACGCGTTACATCCCGTTCCTTGTACTTCTCGCGTTTGATTTCTTCAAGCTTGATCTCTGAGAAATAGACTGCCATCTCTTTTTTTTCGCTGAGCGCTTTAACCCAGGCGCTAACGGTCTCCGTCTCTTTTTCAACATTCGCAAGAAAACAGATCCCTTTGAAATTCAAACGCCTTTTCCTTTGGCCCTCGGGAGACAGGCCTGCATCCTCGAAGGTAACATAATCCAACGTGATCGATTTTGGCAAACCCTGCCCAAAAGACATCAAGAAAGGCGCCGTCGAAGTTTTATCGCTGAAAAATCCGTCCAGTTGACTGACCCTTTTGTACGCCTGCTCCTTTTCGCTCATCAGGTCTTCGGTCGAGCGCGAGGCAAACTCAGGGTACTCCTGCCCGGCGGGTCCAAGAACCGCGTCATTTTTGCCTTCCAAATACATCAGATACGGCTGAAAAATGGCGAGACGGATCAGGACGAATAAAATGAAGATCGAAAGGCATCCGATCCCCAGGAATTTAATAAGCTGAAAAAGATCGGACCTGCGCTCAGTTTTGGGTAACAACTGGATATCCCCAAGTGTAGAGCGATACCCCAAAGAACGGATCGCCGATCCAAATGCCACTAACACCGCGTGAAGCGTCTCCGGCGGCAACTTCTTCGCATTGGGTAAATTCGCCACATCAAAACGAATGGTGTAGTTGAACGCGTGTTCCAAATGCTCAACCCAAACTTTGAGATCTCCAGCCCCCGCTAAAAAGATCTGCCCGATCGCCTCGCCTCCGGTCAGCTTGTAAAAATAATCCATTGAAGCTTTGAGTTCGCTATGGAAACGAGTTTTATCCTCTTCCATTTTCCCATTCAAAATAAAATCGCGTGACAAATAGACGACCCCATTGGAAGCAAGCGTCACGTTCACGTTTCCGTCAGATTGAAGCACCACAAATCCATAGGTTTTTGTCTTCCCGATCAAGTTTAAAGCCGAAAACGCGCGACCGACGGCATTATAGACCGGTTCCACAACGAGCACTTTCGCGGATGCCGCCCGCAGGTCCGCCAGATACCCCTGAAGAATTTCGCTGCGAATCGCCGTGACCGTGATCGAGAGAACGTTCTTGTGGGTCAGATACGCGTGATAATCCAACGCCGAATCGGAGATCTTGAAGGGAA
Organism: Candidatus Omnitrophota bacterium; assembly: GCA_037139435.1. Taxonomy (GTDB): domain Bacteria; phylum Omnitrophota; class Omnitrophia; order Omnitrophales; family Aquincolibacteriaceae; genus Aquincolibacterium. The sequence goes on from JBAXGK010000051.1 coordinate 9,049, forward strand.
CGTAGCGACTCGCTTCATTACGAACCGCCTTCGTCTCATCTTTTTTGGGGACCACCGGCATGATGAAGTGCCGCGTCACGACCTGCAAAGGGCTTACAGCCACATTCACGAAAGCCCCTGGCTCTTTGATATCTTTAAGAACCTTGAGAACGGCTCGTGCCTCGGGAGTTGCTTTTGTGATTTTGTGGGCTTCTTTGCCAGCAGCGGGTTCTTGAGGGCCATCAGGATTAATAAGTGCGATCGCGAAGGATGCGATCTGAGGCCCCGCCATTGTGCGGACCGCAGAAACAGCGATGACTTCATTGCGACCGATATATACGCCAACGCCCTTTAACATGATTCCCCTGGGATTACGGTTCCGCCTGACTTTTGTTAATTTTCTATTGGAAGTCAGAGCTGTTCAAGTCAACCCTTAAAAAATTTAAAAATTACTGGGGCTCTAAGAAAAAGAAATGCTATCTCCTTCTTGAATCCCCTGCAACATGCCAGCATTTGGAAATCCAACGGTGGAGGTGGTGGGATATACCCTGTCGAGGCGCCCGACCGCCAGCCTGATCCCGCTCCGCGAGATCGCGACGGAGCGCCCGGAACGGGCCCCATGAGAAGACCCCACATTGATCACTGCAAAACCTTGCCGTTCATTCACCGAGAGGACCTCTCCCTGACGCGCGAAAGTTCCGCCCGCTGAAAAGGGCTCTTGCGAAAAACCTGCGGCAGCTCCCGAAAGAGCGGATATACCCGCCTGATCGAGGATCTTTTCAAAAGCCTGGCCTTGAGCCTTAAGGGCGCTCACGATGGCCTTCTGGGTCTGAACCGTACCCCGCAAGCTCGCTATTTCCGATTCATAGCGGATGGTGATCCTCATGAGTTCCTCACGGTATTTTTTTTCAAGACCCTGCTCAAAAGCCACCTTATTGTCTTTAGACTTTTTCAATTCCACCGTCGCATCATGAAGCTGGCTACTCAGCCATTGCATTTCCGAGTCTTGATCCTCCGAAGCGTTCTTAAGCTCAGCGTAAGACCGGCCCAAAAGCTCCTTCTCGCTTTGTAGCTGGGCAAGCCTCGGCGAGACACCCTGCTTCGGTTGGCCTCCCT
>JBAXGK010000052.1:0-10135 GCA_037139435.1 Candidatus Omnitrophota bacterium
GGGGAGTTGCCCGAGCGGCCAAAGGGGACAGACTGTAAATCTGTTGGCTTATAGCCTTCAATGGTTCGAATCCATTACTCCCCAATTTTTCAAAAGGACACTGTGATTCCGCAGTGTCCTTTTGAATTTTAGAACATTGGGATTCGAAGGGAGCATTTGTTTACAAACATGACTGATGTCATGCTTGTAAATGCGGGTGGCCGACCGGAGCCGCAGTTTGGCGGAGGCGCCGAATCCATTACTCCCCAAATCTGAACTAGTAAACCCGGGTGGATTCCACCTTTTCGACGGAACGGCCGAGGGCATCACTCTTCACATGAAAAGAAGCGCGATGGTCCCCTTCTTCCGTGGCCTTCGCGAGGATCTCCCAAGTCGCTTTTTGTCCTGGAGCGAGGGACGCGAGCGGGGCGAACTCAAGGGACTTGGCACTTTCAGCCTTAGCCTGGGTCGGTCCGGATGAGGAAACATAGTCGAAGTTTTTTTCAAAATCTATCTTCAGGACAATATGCGCATCCGGCGCGGAACCCTGGTTGGTCACAATGACGCGGAACTTCTCCATACCTCCGACCTGAATGGGGTCCTCGGTGTCGATCGCTTCTAAAAGGATCGCCGGGATACCTTGGACATCGATCTTCGCTGCTGCGGAAACTTCTTTGCAGCAGACGCCCTTAGCCGTGGCCACGAGCTGAACAGGCCCACTGGTAATACTCTTGAGAACCATGTTAAGACTCACGGGCTTTGGCGCGGCAAGAACGCCCAGGGCCCAAGCCACGTTCTCCCCTGATAGGGAGCCGCCGTTACTGGCTGAAACGAATTTCATGCTGGCCGGGATCTTAACAGCCACCACCGTGCTCGCGGAAACCGCATTGCCTGTATTTTCAACCGTGATCTTAAAATCCGCATCCCGGGTCATAAAGACCTTGTCCGGACCGCTCATGGCGATCTTGAGCACCGGCTGTTTAACAACCGTCGTCACGGAAGCGGAGGAAATGGATAACCCATTCGAAGCGATGGCCTTAATCTTGTGGGAATAAGTCCCGATCTTCTGCGCCTTCAATTTCACATCAAATGTTTTTGTTTCATTGCCCGCGAGTTTCCCGGCGAGGATCTCCAAAGCATTCTTACCATCGGTCGTCGTGAGGCCTTCCGGTAAAGCCTGAGAGATCCGGATATCTTCCATGAGATCGAACCCGGTATTTCCGAGCGTGATCTTTTCGACAATTTCATCGCACAAAAGTGTCTGAGCGGGGGCTTGCAACGTAAGTTTCAAACCCGAAACAGTGGTCTCAGGCCCCAGGCAAAGCATCGGAGCATAAGTCACCTTCGTACAGGCAAGCATCGGACTGATCTCTTGAGCCGTTCCGCGGAGCGTAAAGGCCTTGGTCTCTTTAGGGCCAAGCTCCCCCACCGCCCACTCTGCCGTACGACCGGAGGTTTTTGTCGGCTCCGGAGAAGCTTTCAGAAGTTCATATTTCTCAGGGAGTTTCTCACTCACCACCACATCACTGAAATGACAACCGGTCCGATTGGTCAAATGGAGGACATACTCGAAAGGTTTCCCAACCGTCACCTTGGAAGGCATGACCTTTTCAACAAGGATAGCCCCTTCGGAACTCGCTCCGGAAGAAAGATCCAAGGTCCCGCGAAGCATCCCATCACGCGTTGCGGTGACTCTTTGGCTCCCCTCCAAGGGGCGAGACATGGAACAGCCCTGGAAAAATGCGATCATTCCCAGCATCAGCACCGGGACGATCCACACCGCGATCTTTTGATTAAAACCGTTCATAGAAACTCCGTAAGTGTCATGAAAAATGATGCCGATTATAGCGGCTTTTAAGCGGCCCATCACTATCTTAAGATCTCCTCGCGATTCCCGCTTCTCCCGAAAGGAATGCCACTCCACAGCCATCAAACGTGCTTGACGGGATCCTGAGACCTATACAAGGGATCGTTCTCCGAAACCTTGCGTTTGAAAAGACGCTGGGGGCCGAAAGGCTTCATCATGATCAAGATCGCCGGCATGACCAGAAGCGAGCAGATGAGCGCCAGAAAGATCGTCAGACTCGTCAGCACCCCGAAATGCACCGTGATCCGGAAACTGGCGCACACGCTGGCGGCGAACCCCATACACAGGATCAGGGTCGAAACGACCATCGACTGGCCCATATTGCGATAAGTGTGATGCAGCGACTGGATGTAATGAGACCGATGCTGGAATTCCTTCCGGAACCGGTAAAGGAACTGGATCGAGGCGTCCACCACAAGGCCCAGCACGATACTTGCGATCATCGCAGTCGCAGTCGAAAGCTCGATCCCGGCAAACCCCATGATCCCATACACCATAAGGATCGGGATCAGATTTGGAATGGCCGCTAAAAGCCCGAGCTTAATGGACCGGAAGATAAGGATGATCACGATCAGGATCGACCCAAAGGCAAAGGCAAAGCTTTGCGCCTGCTCCGCGACCAGGCTCTTCGCGATCTTCCCCAAAAGCACCACGTTCCCCGTGAGTTTATATTCGAAAGCATCGCTCATGTGGTCCTGAAGGTATTCCCGTACTCTTTCCTCTAAAAGAGCTCCCTTCGTCGTCCCGATCGCGCGCATACGCGCCTCCAGGCGAACCTCTTTGAAATCATGGGACAACAGCTTCCAAAGTTCCGGATCGTTCGATTGAGCCAACCCTTTAAAATAGAGATTAAGCATCATGGGATTTTTCGGAATCCGGTAGGCCTTGGGGTCGTCTTCGCGCGCTTCATTGATCTTTTTGACAAGCGTCGTCACGCTATTAACCTTCGCGATCCCGGGCTCGGTTTCCAGATAGGTCTTGAACTGGTCCAAAAGAACGAGCGACTTCGCGTCCACCATACTCTCCCCGTCTTTACGGCGGAACACGAACCCGAGCGAATAAACACCGGTCAGATTCTCATCAATGAACCGGGTCGCGATCGCAAGCGGCAGGTTGGGCTTCATCTGCTTCACAATATTAGTATCCACCTCGAGCTTCTGGGCTCCCTGAAAGGAAAGCACCATCACGAGCCCCGTCACGATCAGGATCCACCATTTCCAGCGAAATTCGAGTTTTTCGAGGAACCCCAGCAAAACCCGATTGAAAAAGTGCGATTCATGCGAAACGTTGGGATTTGCCGGCCGGTACGGCAGGATGGGAAGCAGCAGCGTCGTCAACACAAGTTCAACAATGTAAGAATAAAAAGTCCCGAGGGCCGCGTAGATCCCGAAACTCTGGATCGCGGGGATCGGAGAGAGCGCAAGCGAACCAAACCCAAGGACCGCCGTAAAATGCGTGAGAAAACACGGCATCCCGAGTTGCTGGATGGTTACGATCACCGCCTCTTTGAGGCTCTTGTGATGCGGTCGAACCTCAAAAAAAAGATTGATCAGGTACGTCGAATTGATCACCGAGACGATCATGATCACCGGAGCAAGCAACGAGGTCATGAGGTTGAGCTCCTGCCCCAGAAGAGAGATCGTCCCAAGCGTCCAGACCAGCGTGGTAATGACGATCGACATAGAAAGAACCATACAGGCGAAGCTGCGATAGATCAGAAAGGTCATCACGACCAGAATAATGGAGATGAGCGGCACAAAGATCATTTGGTCGCGGTGGATCAGGTCGATGAATTCATACTGTTCGACCGGCGCGCCCGCCATATAAAATTTCACGCCCGGCTGCTCAAAATCATCCAGATAACCTTTTAAGGCCTCAATGAACGCGCCATTGGCGGCAGCGCTGTTCTTTTCAGCGGGTTTCAGAAAGACAAGAATGTTGGCGATCTTCCCGTTCTTGGAAACAATATTGCTAAGGTAGAGCTCGTTCTTGAGCACTTCTTTTTTGACCTCCGAGATCGACCGCTCGCCTTCGAACACCCCTTCCAGCGCAGGCACGGTCTTCACGCCGAGTAGCTTATGCTTAATGTCCATCGCGTTAGCGAGACTGATCACGCGTTCCACCTGCGCGTAGCTGGCGATACCATTGGTGATACTTTTGAGGGTTTTGAGGTTGGCGGAGGTGAAAAGATCCTGGGTCGACATAGCAACAGCGATCATCTGGTCACTGCCGTATTTAATACGATATTGTTGATAATACTGATATTCGGGAGACTTCTTAATGAAAAGCGTTTCCATGGAAGGATCGACCGAGAGCTTCGAGACCGCTATCCCGAAGAAGAGGACACTGATCAGCATGGCCAGAAGGACGGGCCAGCGAAAATGATGGATGAACTCTGCGAATTGGCGGAACATGGCTTATTTTAGCACAACGCTCACCGCGCAACGCACAACGAATTTATCTCGTTAAAACTTTGTGGAAACGCGCACGTTGATCGTTGACCGTTGCGCGTTGCGCTGGTTATGAACACTGACATTCTCCGATACGAACGACCTTTTTCTTACTTTTAAATCCGCCCACGATAGCGACGCGGCTTTTCGGAACTTTGAAATACGCGGCGAGCGCCTCGATCACGGCTTCGTTCGCACGACCCTCCTGCGGCGGAGCTTTAACCAGGACACGGAGCAAACCGTCCGCACTCTTCTCTACCGCATTCTTCTTTGCATTCGTTTTTACTGTAATTGTATATTTCATGGCGCTAGCGCGCGGGAAACGTTGAACGCCTGCATTCCCCGTCCAAGCTATCCTTTCTTTTCATGAAGGATCGCTCGGACGGCCCCAATCTCCGCTACGCTCCAATTGATCAGAACTGGGACCGTTACCCGTTCCCCTTTTTGGGTTGGATCTCCCAAAGCCAAGGGGTCTCGAGAACGTTTCCGGGATCCAGAGGAACGCGGGCTTGAAAATCATCCTGAAAGCACATGCGACTTGTTTTGTGGCAGTAATAGAGACGCGCGTTCAAAACCACAACCTTCGAATCGGGTGCAGGCGTGAACATGAGTTTATAAGGAGAAGCAAGCGGATTGAAATTCTTATCAGTGACCGGGACCGAGAGGACACCTTCCGGACTTTCGGTCCGCCACGTGAGCACAAAAGGAGCCCCTTCTGTGAATTCGTAGCCTTCAGGAAACTTGAACGTTAGGGCGAGAATCGTTGACGGAACCGGGCGCGTCGTTTCCGGAGTCCTAAAAAAAAAGAGGCCGATGGCCGTGATGACCGCGACAAAGAGCGTACCGTAGATATATTTTTTCATCGCTCCTCCTTAGAAAAAGATTCATCTGATTAAAGGGTTGAATAAACTTAAGCCTGGAACTTTCTTTGCTCCCTATCAGCCTCTCGAGTCTATTCAGCTTTCAGCACCGGATACTTTTTGTCCTTATCTGAAAGAATGAAAGTCCGATCGAGTTTTGGCCAGGGGATCGCGAGCCCGGGATCCGACCACAGGACTCCTCGTTCATGTTCGGGGGAATAATAATCGGAGACCTTGTACATGAATTCGGTCCCTTCTTCCAGCACGCAGAACCCATGCGCAAAACCTTTAGGGATATAGAACATTCTCCGGTTCTCCGCCGAAAGCAAAATCGAGAAAAACTTCCCGAATGTCTTGGAAGCGGGACGGATATCCACCGCCACGTCATAGACCGACCCGCGGAGAACTCGCATGAGCTTGGCCTGCGCGCGCGGAGCGATCTGATAGTGCAATCCCCGGAGCACGCCTTTGGCGGAAGAGCTGACATTGTCCTGAACAAAATCGTCTTTGATACCGTTTTGGACGAAAAGTTCTTTGCGATAGCTTTCGTAAAAAAAGCCGCGCGGGTCGTCGAAGACCTTCGGCTCGATCACGAGCGCACCTTCAATAGAAGTTTTTATGAAATTCATATTTTAAACCCGTCTAACGTGGAACGGCGAACGATTCACGCCTGAGTTCCCCGGGGACCGTTCCCCGTTTTCCGGCATGTTAGTTAAGTAGCCTTTCAATTTCCTCGGTGATTCTCACAAGATTAAAAGGTTTTTGGAGGAATGTGTCGCGGCCGATCAATTCCGCTTCATCCATCACGTTCTGGTCCACATATCCCGTCACCATGATGGTCCTGGTCCCGGGAGATTTTTCTTTGCAGACGCGAAGCACCTCGGTTCCGGAGGCATCCGGAAGCTTCACGTCGATCAGGATCACATCGGGGTGGATCTCCTCGAGCAATCGGATCCCGGCCTTGGCCGTATCCGCCGTGTGGGCCTCGTAGCCCTCTTCCTCAAGGAACTCTTTGATCTCTTGAACGATCCCGGCCTCGTCATCCACGATCAATATCTTTTTTTTCATCACAGACTCTCTTTTATGATCCTACGTTCCACTCGCTCAGCACACACTAACCCGCAGATCATGGCCCGCGGCCAAACCCTAGGCCTATAGTTTATCCCACCAACCTCTTAGGGAGAACAGGTTTTAAGACCGGTGTTTCCGAATAAATGGGAAGCGTCAGGGTAAACGTTGTCCCCGCTCCGAGTTTGCTATCCAAGGAGATCGATCCCCCGTGTAATTCGATGATGTATTTGCACATGTAAAGCCCGAGCCCCGACCCCTTGCCCGGCGCTTTGGTTGTAAAGCCGTAGTTGAAAACTTTTTTCATGACATCTTCAGTCATGCCCGAACCGTTATCCCTGAAATGGATCGCCACCATGCTTGGATCCCTTGGATCGATCTCGGCCAGGACCCCGATCTTCCGATGTCGTTTACCGGCCATGGCATGATACGCATTAATGAAAAGGTTCAGGAACACCTCCTGCAAACGCTCCAGGTCTCCGCGGATCAGAGGAACATTCCCCGGCACGTTGAAATCGACTTCCGTCCCGGATAGATTATCGAGATAAGTCTGGAACTGGACGAGCGGCAGGGTTTCCTCAAGGATCAATTTCAAGGATAGCGCCTCGAACTTCCCTTTCTCTGACTTCTTGAGCAGCCCTGTCAGCGTGTTCACCACCGCCTTGATGCGCTCAATATTTTTCTCCATCTTGGCGAACACATCCATGATCTCGGACACTTTCATATCCTGGTTCTTTCGATATTTTAAAATGACGCGCGACACGTTCATGGACAGGATGGTAAGCGGGTTATTCACCTCATGGCCCACCGATGCGGCCAACCGGCCCAAGGTCGCCATCTTTTGTTCATGAATAAGCTGCGCTTGGGTGTCCTGCAGCTGTTTATTCGCTCCTTCGGCTTCCTGCAAAGCCTTGATCAGAAGCATCTTCGAACGCTCGAGCTGCTCATTGATCCGTTCAAGCTCGATGGTTTTTCGAATGGCTTCGTCATAAAGTCGCGCATTCTCGATCGCAATGGAGGATTCCTGCGCAAGCGTGTAAAGCAGGTTCAGGTCCTCGTTCGAATAATATTCGCCGGATTTTTTTTCGCCCAGCATGAGAATATTCCGGAGCTCACGCCCCAAAAAGCTCGGGACACAACAACTGGCGTGGAGCTGGTTCATCCGCTCCCTGATCGCCTCATAATCATAGGCCCGCTCGCTCTTATCTCGTTTATAGGATGCGGCCTCAACCTGCTCTTTGATGCGCTCGATATCCACCGCCTCTTTGTGTGTCTCGAGATAATGAATCAGAGGATCATTCTGATAAAGCGTCAGGGTGAGAAATTTCTTATCGAACCCGCGCTGGTACGCAAGATGATACTGGTCGCTCGTCCCCTCCCGCATCAGCACCGCCGCATTCCTCACGCGCATCTTCATGGTGATGAAGTGAACCACAAGCCCAAGCAAATGCTCGAGGGATTCAATGTTCGACATCCCCCGCGATGCATCCATCAGAAGCTTGTGGTAATCATACTTCTTCTGAAAAAGAAATTTGTCCGTGAGGTTGATCAACAATTTTCGCGCAGGCTCAAACCCAAAAACGATCACGAGCAGACTTACCAAGCGGCTCCACACAGGCTGCAAGCCAAAATACTTATTCAGGACATCCTGTATAAAAAACGACCCGAGCAGTGAAACGGAGAGCACAAAGCCTAATAGCCCCGTAAAGATAACAGTATTTTGAAGCAATTTTTCAATATTGAGAAATTTATGCTTCAAGATCGCATAGGTCGTCACCAAACTGAATAATGCAACACCAAACGGCCCGTATGGAAAAGGGAACATATTAATGCTGTAAACTGGGAGAAAACATCCGACTCCACCCAAATAGCCGAGCAGATTCGCCGCAAAAAAGAAAAAAGCTTGTTTTCTTTTCACTCCCTCAACAGACAGACCCGCGATCAACAGACGGACATGAGCAAACGCGACGACGATTCCAAAAAAAAGAAACCATGCGGAATAAAGAGGTCCATTATTTGGGAAATAGGGAAAACCGAATTTTGGCGAGACACCACTAAAGAACAGATCTGGGGCACAAAAAATCACTACGATGAAGATCCCAGCGACAGCGTTAAAAACACGCACCACTAAGGCTCGATCTGAAACCCCGATATAAGCGTAAATGAAATGAAGAAAAAAGATTGGGATGAGCACGGCCCCGGCGTGACAAAGCTGGCTAAAGAAAAGAGCCGCCTTCGGGCTACGAACCGTCGTGGCCAAAAGAACAAAAACCGCCCAAAAAATGATCGCACTACTATAAAAAATGAATCTTCGGATCAGGACTTGATTTCTACCTCTCGTAAAAACAAGCCAGAATAAGAAAAAATTAAGGACCGCAGTAAAAAAAGCGCCGAGTTGATAGTAGCCTGCGGGACTCATTTACTGAGAGCGTCTGTTTCTGGAGAAGAATCGTTTGATGGGAATGAGCGAACTTGTCTCGCCCATATAATGCAAGTACGCCTCCCCCATTTTCCGAACATTATTTTTCTCTTCTTCCCGAAGACGTTTATATTGCAAAGGGATATACAAAAAGGCTGCAAATAGCAGCCCCCAGAACGCGTTTGCTATTAGTGGAATGCTCAACACTTCAAAAAAGATCGCCAAATAGATGGGATGCCGAATATAGTGATACGGGCCATCCTTAACAATACTAGCCTTGCTCACCTTCTGTGCCCCCACAGCATGAACCGCCCATTGGTTCCCCAATGTTCGCATCCCCCACCATCTCAAGCTAAAAGCCATCAGGAAAAGAATAACCCCGAGGATAACAGGAAAAACTGGCGGACTCTCTTGCGCAATGAAACACTCCGCGCTACTAAGAAGGCACAAGGCGATATAGGCCACGGTCGTGGCAATAAGCGTCCAATCCCCATGCAGCTCGAATGGATGGCGCTCTTTGGACGTAAAGAAAGTCTCCCATACCCGCTCTACTGAATGAAAACATATAAAAACAATAAAAAAACGCTGCTGATAGTTTTTACAGCTAAAAGCAAATAGAACAACAGAGAGAACAGGCACCCCCACCGCGCCAAAATATGCAAGCAAGGATATCCAGGAAATCTTTTTTTGAGGCATTTGTCACTTTCTCTCTAAGTAGTCCACGATCACTTTTAGCATCTCGATGGGAATGGGTGAAAAAGAGCCATCACGCGAATCGACAAATACAACCGTGTGTTGCGTTTCGCAAACAACCTGTCTCTGCCTCAAGTCAAAAAAACGAATTACCATGTCAAAACTGACTTTTTTAATTCTTCCAACCATAAGCCTCGCTTCAAAATCATGCCCAAAAACGCTCTCAGCAAGCACCGAACAATTAATCTTTGCCGTCATCATTTTGATTGGTCGGGACATGACTTCGAGAAAATTAGACACTGTATCTTGGAAGAAACGCTCACGAACATAACTTGTCCATTCGTAATAGTTGTAGGGATGGACGTAGCCATAATAATCCGTATGTTTAAAAAATGGACTAATTTTATCGAACTTATATATTTTGTGGTGCCCTTCGCTCATAGCGCCTCAATATTTATAGATCAAGTACTCTTCATCGACAGAAATGGGATCCAAAACCCCCTTAATCCGGTTCAAACTCATCGGAGAAACTTGAATTTTTTTCTTCATATCCAAAACTCCGTAGGTTTGTTTAGCTAAAGCCACGAGGTCTCCCGCCCCCTCCAATGCAAAGGTGTACAAAAGTGAAAAAGTTTCGGGACCGCCCTTTGCAACATTTACTTTAATAAGAATACTGTCTCCAATATTACTCTGTTTCTTGAAATGCATGCGAGACGCCAACAACTGAAACCGATAAATGGATAAAAAATCCCTATCACTACAGGATAGAAACATTGCGTCAGTCGCAAGAAACATTAGA
>JBAXGK010000053.1:0-10107 GCA_037139435.1 Candidatus Omnitrophota bacterium
CGATTACTTCTCATACTACGGAACTTAATGATCTTACGATATTGGGGAACTATAGTCTGGTGGATGCCATGCATGTGAATGGCGCTTTGAGCGTGACCGGGACTCTTAATGCCTTGAGCCAGACGATGACGATTTCCGATCCCGCGGGTGTTGATCTCTCGAGGATCTCGAATGCCGGGGATGTGATCCTTGATGCTGCGTCAGGTTCGATCAGGTCGGGAGGCAAACAGGTGGATGACCTTACGCTCTGGGGGGATTATGCACTGCTCGATGCGGTTCATGTGAATGGCGCTTTGATTTTTTCGGGGCTTGCGACACTCGATGCTGGGGGTTTTGACATGACGGTGGCCGGGGACCTTGATCTTACGAATATCTCGGGGGCTGGCAATGTGACGCTCGATGCTCCTTTAGGAGGTTCGCTGAGATCTGACGGGGATGAATTGCAAAACCTGACGTTCTCGTCAGGATTCAATGGTTATACCCTTTTCGATGACATTTATCTGAACGGGGATCTGACCGTGACGGGGCATCTTGATGCGGATCACATGGCAATGACGGTTTTGGGTTCCTCGGGTCTTGATTTTACGAATATTAGTAATGCTGGGGACGTGACGCTCGGTGGCTCGGGTAATATCACTTCTAATTTAGACAGTCAGCCGGTGGATAGCTTGACCATCACGGGGGCTTATACCTTGACGAATGCCCTCACGGTGACGAATGACCTGGATATTCAAGGGGCGGGAACGCTCGATGCGGCATCCATCCATGCCATCACGGAAGGCGGGGATTGGTCCTTTGCAGGTATTTCCAATGTCAGTGACGTGACGCTTACGGGTTCCGGAAAAACGATCACGACCATCGATCCGGCGGTTAATCAGTTCGACGATCTGACCATTACGGGGAGTTATCGGCTGGTTGATGCGCTTCATGTGAACGGTACATTAGATGTGCAGACTAGCTTGGATGCTGCAGATCAAGCGATGACGATTTCCGGTGCCACGGGTCTTGATCTCACAAAAATTACGAATGTCCAAGATGTAACGCTGGGGGGATCGGGTTCCCTCACGTCGTATGGAGAAATCTTGAGTAGCCTCACCATTTTAAATGGAGGCGATTATACGCTGGCAGATGCCCTTGCCGTGACGGGTGATCTTGATATCCAGGGAACGGGAAAACTCGACGCGACAACGTCAAACTGGGCGATCAGCGAAGGCGGGAATTGGTCCTTTATAGGTCTTTCCAATCTCGGTGACGTAACGCTGACGGGTGGAACTGTTCTCGCTCCCAAAACGATCACCACCGGCGATTCGGAAGTCAATCAGTTCGTCAACCTGTCGATCTCGGGGAATTATACCCTCGTGGATGCGCTTCATGCGACGGGTGCATTGATCATGTTGGGATCGGGGACTCTCGATGCTGTTGAGAATGCGATCACGGTTGCGGGGAATCTGGATCTCTCGAATATTTCCAGGCCTAAGGATGTGACGCTCGATGGCAACGGGTATCTTTATTCGGCAGGTAAAGAACTAAACAACCTGATGATCTCAGGGGCCATTTCGCTTTGGAGTCCGGTTCGAGTGGCGGGTATATTGGACGTGACGGAGACGGGAACACTCGATGCTTCGTGGCAATCGATTACAGTCGCAGATAGTCTTGATCTTACAAGAATTACTCGCGCTATGAATGTGACCCTTACGGGCTCGGGTTCTCTTACCTCCGCAAGCTATGAACTTGGCAATCTGACGATCTCGGGGGCTTACAGTTTAGAAGATGACCTTCACGTGGGTGGCGCGTTGAGTATTACGGGGGCGGGGACTCTCGATGCGGCAACGTGGACGATGACGCTGGCGCAGAGTCTTGATCTTACAAAGATCTCGGGAGCCAGGGACGTGGAACTCGTGGGTTCAGGTTCGATTACGTCGTTTGATAAAGACATAAGGGACCTGACGATCTCGGGATCGGGTGTTTATACGCTGAAGGATGCGCTTCATGTGACACGTGTGTTCGATGTCTCGGCTGGAAGTTTGGATGCCATGGCTAAGGACATGACGCTCCCGGGCGATCTTGATCTTACGAATATCTCGCAAGCCGGAAATGTGACGCTTGAGGGTTTGTCGGGTTGGATCACTTCGCATGGCGAGGCCGTGAGAGACTTGACGATCAATGGGACCTATTCATTGGCAGATGCGCTTCATGTGAATGGGGCACTGACCGTGACGGGGCTTCTCAATATCCTGGGAAATCCGATAACGCTCGCTCAGAGTCTTGATCTTACGAAGATCCCGGATGCACAAATTGTGACGCTCGATGGTTCGGGGACGATCACGTCAGACGAAAGGTCCCTCAGAAGCCTGACGATCTCGGGAGCTTATACGCTTCACGATGCTTTGACCGTGACCGGAGATCTTGTGATCGAGGGGAGTGGAGGACTGGACGCGGACGGAAATACCATCCGTGCGAGCGGGGACTGGAGCTCGGCCGGTTTTTCCAATCTCGGGGCCGTGATTCTTTCAGGTTCCGGCAAGACGATCACTCCCTTTGCCGATATCAATTTTGGAAGTTTGGCGATAACGACGGGGGCTTCGTATTCCCTGGCGGAGGATCTTGATCTCGTTGTGACGGGCGATCTGGATATTCAGGGGACAGGAACACTCGATGCTAAATTGAATTCCATGAGCGAGGGCGGGAATTGGACGTTCACCGGCCTCTCCAATGTCGGGGATGTGACGCTCACGGGTTTGGTCAAAACTATCACATCCAGTGGGAATGCGTTCGACAATCTAAATATCACGGGGACTTATACCCTTGTGGATGCGCTCCGTGTGAATGGCGCTTTGAATGTGACGGGAAGTCTTAACGCTGCGGGTAAAGCGATGTCCTTAGCTCATGACCTTAACATTACAGGCCTCACGAATGCCGGGGATATGACGCTTACCGGTTCAGGCACCATCACTTCCGGGGGGAATCACTTCACGAATCTGACGATTTCGGGAGCTTATACCTTAGTGGATCCGCTTAGCGTGACGGGAGAACTTCTTATCCAGGGTGCGGGATCACTCGACGCGACAACGTCGCGATGGGCTATCAGCGAAGGCGGAAACTGGGTTTTTACGGGTCTGTCCAATTACGGGGACGTAACGCTCACAGGTTCAGGAAAGACGATCACGTCCAGCGGAAATGAGTTCAGTAATCTTTCGATCTCGGGAAGTTATTCTTTGGCCGATGCGCTTCATGTGAATGGGGTGCTCAATGTGAGCGGGACGTTGAATGCCACGAGCAAGGCTATGACGCTGGCTCATAATCTTAATCTTACGAAGATTTTAAATGCCGGAAATGTGACGCTCGATGGTTCGGGTTCGATCACCTCGGCCGGCAAAGCGGTGCTGGGACTTACGATCTCCGGGAATTATTCGCTTACGGACGCGCTTACCGCGACCGGCAGTCTCAGCATCCCTGGGACATTGAATGCTGCGTCCAATGATATCAGCGTGGGCGGGGACTGGGTATTTCTTGGCGGTCTTTCTAATCTCCGCAATGTAACTCTGACAGGCACCGGAAAAACGATCACTTCGGGGGGAAATGCATTCAATGACCTCACGATCTCAGGGATTTACTCACTGGCGGACGCGCTTCAAGTGAACGGGGCGTTTAGCGTGTCCGGGACCCTGAATGCCGCATCGCAAGCGGTGAGCGTGGCCGGGGACTGGGCCTTCATTGGTAATCTTTCCAACCTCGGGGATGTCATCTTGACGGGCTCCGGAAAAACGATCACGTCGGAAGGGAATGCCTTCGAGAATCTCACTATTTCTGGAACTTATTCTCTAATTGATGCTCTGCGTGTCGATGGCTCTCTGAATCTTACAGGCACTCTGGATGCCGCAAATATGGCAATGACACTTGCCGAGAGTCTTGATCTTACAAAGATCTCTAATGTTCAGGATGTGACACTCACGGGTTCGGGTTCGATCAATACGGCCGGGCAGTCCCTGGATAACCTTACTGTCTTCGGCGTCTATTCACAGAATAGTGATCTGATCCTGAATGGGGACTTCACGATTCAGGCGGGTGGTAGCTTTACGGACGCTTCGCCGTTGAGCCATGCTTTTACGGTCACCGGAAATTTCTCAGTACCCTATGGTACGAATGCTTTCCGTCGCTACACGGGGAGTGGTACCGTCGGTGATCCCTTTGTTATTCGGACGGCTTATGACCTTCAGGGTTTGAAGGGAAATCTGGCTTCTCATTTTATATTGAGCGGCGATCTGGATATGGCGAGTTATTCAGGTTGGAATGGTGGCGCTGGTTTTGATCCGATTGGGGGAGCTTCGAACTCTTTCATCGGGAGCGTCAATGGGAATGAGAAAGTGATCTCCAACCTTGAATTGAACCGGACGGGGAGCGATTATCTGGGTCTTTTCGGCAATATCGGGTCGGGAGGAAGTGTTTCTAACCTTGCGCTAGAAAAAGTCAATATCTACGGAAATAATTATGTCGGCGGTCTTGCCGGTCTTAATGCAGGTAGCTTGTCGAAGGTATATACAACGGGAGTTCACACCGTGAGTGGTGTTGATTTCGTAGGCGGATTGGTTGGAAGCAATGCCGGGAGCATTTCAAATGCTTATTCCAGCGCCCATGTGATCGGTACGGGGAATGTGGGCGGTCTCGTGGGGGCCAATAGCGGTGCGATCGATAAGACTTACGCGATGGGATGGGTGACGGGCACTACGAATGCCGGTGGTCTTGTCGGGGCACCCTCTGGGTCTGTCACGAACTCGTATTGGAATATCAGTGCGACGGGTCGTGCGGCACGCGGCTACGTAAATGAAGGCACGGGGCTTTCGACCTCAGGGGCCAATCCCATGATGAGCCAGGGCACTTACGCGGGCTGGGACTTTTTGAGTACCTGGGTGATGGATGATGGCGGTTCGTATCCTCACTTCCAGTTCCGTTATCCTGCCGGGGTGCGCGGTGTGTGGGGCCCGGTGTATAGCGCCTATGGAGTTTTGGCCAGTCCGGGGACCTCGGTCTCTGTTTATGGCATACCCGAAGGATCTGATTCTCAGATTTTCCTCGATTCGACCGCGACCGATGCTTCGAGTGGTTATTATCTTCCGATCAGTCAAACGGCGGTGAGGGATGCGGACTATGTGATGGGTGGAAGTCTCAGCGGCACTTCAAGAATGATCGCGGAGTCCGGAAGTATTTATTCCCTTTATATTGTGGCGGGTGAGAATAAGACGCTTCCTCATTCTGATCCTAGTCCCACTCCTGGAGGGGGTGTCGTGGAAATAAGGCCGCCTCTTCCCGATTTTGTGAAAGAAGGAATATATGACGCAAATAAGTCTTTAGTGGATGTAGGGGAAATCCCTGTTCCTCTACCGGCCATAGCTCCTAACGTGACGATCGAGGACCAGAACGGGACCCTGGTGGGAGGAGTTCCTTCTGCGCCTGACGTGAAATCTCTTATTTTTTCGTCTTCGCCGTCTTCGGTGGCTCCTCTGGTTCCCAAGCCTCCTAGGAAGGCCGTGGTTAGGTCCAAACCAGTGGTTGGTTCCACGCCGCAGCATCGAACGGGCAACGGCTCAAATAACAGAGCAAACATTTCTATTGTCGAAAAACCTCCAGTGGGCCATGAATCATTGCCAGCGGTGACGGAAGTCAGGATCGTCGGAGCAGAGTCTTCGTGGCGCAGCGAGCAAGAGGGCAGAGCCGTCACGACAGACATTCGGATGAATGAAAGCGGGCAAGAGGTCGAAGAAATCACGACCGACATCCGGATGAATGAAGGCGGATCATCTTCTTTTGAGAGTGTCGGAACGGATTCATCGTCGCGCGGTGTTCCTCTTTTAAATTCCCCCAGCAGCGGGCAAGAGGTCGAAGAGATCACGACAGACATTCGGATGAATGAAGGCGGATCATCTTCTTTCGAGAGCGTCGGAGCAAATTCATCGCGCAGCGGACAAGAGGCTGGAGGCATTACTTCAAACATTCAAATGATTGGGGCGGGTCAATAAGAAAAGTAGGCCGAGATAACTTTCCAAAGCAGGCGTTTTGTTTCTATCCAGTACAGAGTGTTTTTTGCCGATATGAAGAAGGATGGATACGGCACCTGCTACTCTAGAGAAACCCAAAGACAAGAATCAATTTCTTTTCGAGGAGTTTCTGAACTATCTCTCTGTGGAAAAAGGGTTGGCTCAGAACACGCTTGATGCCTACCGCCAGGATCTTGCCCGCTATGATGAGTTCCTCAAAAAAGAAAAGGTTTCAGATTGGAGTAAGGTCTCGCGGACAGATATTCAGAAATTCGTAAATGTAGAGAGAAAACGCACATTGATGTCAACCTCGTCTGCGAATGGAAAGCGTGGACTGGGGGACTCATCGATCGCACGCGAATTGGTCTCAATTAAACTTTTTCACCGTTTTTTGGCCAGAGAGAAAAAGATTGAGGATGTGACTGTTGTTCTTGAATCCCCAAAGCCTTGGAAAAAATTGCCGCACTTTCTGACCTCTCAGGAGATGGACTCTCTTCTCAAAATTCCGGACGTAAAAAAATCCGGGGGGATTCGCGATCTGGCGCTTCTGGAGTGTCTTTATGCCACCGGGATGCGGGTCTCCGAGCTCACGGAGCTCACGGTGGATCACGTATATCTGGATAATAAGTTCATCAAGTGTCGCGGGAAGGGCGATAAGGAGCGGCTTGTGCCGATAGGGGGCGTCGCGGTCTCGGCTTGCCAGACTTATCTGAGCCGGGTCCGTTCCAAGCTGAAGACCCAGACGGATCATTTCTTCCTGGGCCGGAACGGAAAGGGGCTGTCGCGGCAATTCGTGTGGCAGATGATCAAAAAATATGCGCGGCTTGCCGGCATTACCAAGGACATCACGCCCCACACATTCCGCCATTCCTTTGCGACGCATCTCCTTGAGCGTGGGGCCGACCTGCGTGTTGTCCAGGAGCTTCTTGGCCACGCCGATATTTCCACGACGCAGATCTACACACACGTCTCCGGGAATCGTCTCAAATCCGTCCACGCAAAATTCCATCCCAGGGGATAAAGATGTTCGCTAAAACGAGCGCGATGGTTCTATTTCTTTTATGTTGGGTTATAGCCGTCGCCTGCCCGTGTCCGCTGCTTGCCAATGAGCCTTCCAGCGTCGTGGCAGATCAAAAGAACACCGGGACGGTGACTCCGGAAATTGCGGCGAAATATTTTTTTCTTGGGGTGCAACGCATGCAGTCCAATCCCCAGCAAATGGAAGGGTATCTTGCTGCCTGCGTGGGGCGCCTTGCGAGCGGAGATTTTCAGACATGCGTTTCCCTGATCAACGAAGCAAAAAAGAATGGCGTTCGGCAGGCGCCGTTTCTTTTTGAAGTATCAAAGATATTTCTGAAATATGGATTTCCACCTCTGGCGATCATTTATCTGGAGTCGGCTGAACGAGCATGGCTTGTGGAACAGGGACAAAAAAATGTTTAGGGGGGATAGCTTCCGAGAGTTCCGACGAGCATTTTTGCCGTATGCGATCATTGGCTTTTTGTGTTTCTCGGCCGGGTACTTCATCCATTTCGGTAGGGAAGCTCACGCTTCGGGTTCCTGGAACTATACCTTGGGGCCCGTGGATAATCTTTTTTATTGGAGTTGTGCCAAGGGGCGCATGACCGTTCCCCGGAGCGATGGCAATCCGTTCTATTTCGAGCAGATAGGTTTGAGGAATGCGGTTCCCTACACCGCGGCCGAAGTCGTGGGATTGATCTCCAAGTATACGAAGATCCCTCTCGAATTCTTTTTCCCCATATGGCACATCCTGATGCCTTTTTTTGCCTGGGGAGTTTTAGTTTGGTGCTTGTGGCGTTTTTGGAAATATTCGTTAGAAGCCAGTATGCTCGTAAGCGCGCTTCTTTTCTGCGCGACTTTGTTTTGCGCGTCGGAGTGGACGCTTTGCTTTACGCGGTTTTCACGGCCTCTGGATGGGCTCCCATGGCTTTATCTCTGGATATCTCTGATCTTTTACGGGGATGGCCGGAATAAATGGCACGCCCTGATGCTGGCGGGAAGCGTTTGTTGTGCTTTATGGCTGCACCCCTTTTATGCGGCTTTTGGATTTTGGATCACGGGGTGGGAAATTTTGGGGTGTCTCTTGAAGGGAAAAGAGGCGAGGACGCGGCTGCGGTTTTTGTGTTTTTCCTTGCTTGTCGGGTGCATCGCGGGCCTGGGGTACTACTTCTTAACCTCCAGGGGGTCCGATATCAACCGGGCAATCCTGGATTATATTAATTCCTTTCAGAATCAATTTCCCTTTATGCTGCTCGCGATGGGATGGGCTGTGTTTTTTTTAATCGCCTTGCTCTTTTTTAGATTTTTCTTCAAGCGCACCCCGACAGTTTTGGATCGCGCCATTCTTGAGGGAGCCTTCTTTGGGGTGTTCATGATGGGGGTCCAGGTTTTTGTTCTTCGAAATGGCCAGTTCGCCGACCATCTTTTCTATTTTTCCATGATCAATATATTGATCTCGGCAGGATGGGTCTGTGAGAAGCTTCGGTGGCTGAAGGAGGATAAAAAACAGGTCGTGGCGGATATTTTATTTGCGGGCATGACGCTTCTCTATGGGCTCGTTCTCGCTCTGACAAAGATCAATTTTTTTCGCGACGATTTTCCGATGCCGATGAAGCATTATTTTATGATCTACTCGGTGTGGTTTTATTATCTCGTGCTGGCTTTTTTTGTTTATTGGAGATTTAAAGGGTTTTTTTTAGGGCTGGGGCGATTTAAAAAGAGTCTTGTCGCGGGGATTGTCGGATTGGCTCTCATGGGGTTTTGGCAATACCCGCTCAATCCGGCGAACAAGGAATATCCTTTTGTTCGTGCGCATCAGTGGCTTAAAGAGAACGCGCGGGCCAATGACGTGGTGCTGAGCCTTGCCATGAAATATCTACGCATGGACTACCTGTTTCTACGAACGGGGCTCAAGAGTTATTACAGTACCTACGGGGATGCTTTTGCGGGCAAAGGAGAAAAGGAGGCCTTGCGGCCGTATCTTTTTGTCGCGCTATTGACGGGCACTCTGGATGAGATCCCTTTTCTTCAAAACGTGTCACTTCGTGACAAGCTGCATCTTTATAAATTGGATTATATCCTGACGGAACAAACCAGCTTATTTCTTCCTTTTGTCCGAAACGAGCTTCGGGGATTTCTAAAAGAGGTCTATCGGGACGAAAAATGTCTGATCTTTCAAGTTTTATGAAGATCGCGGGAAGAGGCCCTTTGCCCATTGACGGATCCAAACCGTAGTGGACCGCAGGGCTTTTATTCACTTTCCCGTGTTTTGCGAGCTATGGTATACTCCCACTTGAGGTGACTCCTATGAAAAAACTCGTAGCAGTTTCAATGTTGGGATTGTTGTTTCTTTCGATCGCGCTCCCGATTTCGTGGGCGGCTGAGAGCGAAGCGGCGGGGACGGGGATGACCGGGACTCCGGCGGAATTTTCCGATATGGAAAAGACCCTCAAGCAGGAACGTCTGGATAATTTTTCGAGGCGTGTCGCGGATTTGGAGCAGGCGAACCGGTTCATGGCGGAACGCGTAAAAATGCTTGAGAAGTCTGTCTATGACCTAAAGGACAAGGTCGATAGAAAATTTTAGTCCGTACTTTTCGGGACGGGCTGATTTTTAGGAAAAGTTTTAAAACAATGTTATTCGAAGGTTTTCATGGCACCAGCTCTTGTGGAAAGTGGGCTAGTGTCCGTTGACATTCTATATAGGCAAAGCTATACTGCGCTCGTTTTTGAGTGCGTGTTTCCCCCCGCCTGATTTTCCATGGATGAAGTAATTGGGAAATCAGGGCTGTCCTAATGGTCCATTTCTGAAATAAATAGATTCATTAGGGCGTAACTTGTTTTTCAATCGAAGGTTAGACTATCGCGGGCCTCGTGTTTCTGACGCTGGAACGCACATTGGGAACAATTGGGGTCCATCAGGGCGCTTGATTTTCTATATAATAATAGATAGGGAAATCAATGCAGCCCTAATGTAGCCATGTAGGAAAATAATTGGATACATCAGGGCGCTATCGTCTAGCCTGATCTAGGACGCTGCCCTCTCAAGGCAGAAA
>JBAXGK010000054.1:0-9857 GCA_037139435.1 Candidatus Omnitrophota bacterium
CGGATGGATTACTAAAGCGCTATCCAAGCTCAAGAAAGGTAACCGTCATAGCACGCTGCTCAAGATCGCGGGTCGACTGATTAAGGATAAATGTACGGAATCAGAGATCATTGCGCTTCTTGCTCCTCATGCTAAAGGATGTGATTTCCCTCAGGAGGAGTTGGAGAAGCTGGTTCGGAGCGTCTATGAGCAATATTCTTCTGGAGGAGGCGCTCGTCAAGGCAAGGCTGAGAAGATTGTAGCCTTACTTGAGGAAGATCTTATGGTCTTCCACGACCAGCGGGAAGATGCTTATGCGGCCATTTCGAAGGGGCCAAAGCCCCGGGTCATCAAAATCCGGTCCGCTCAATTCCGGAAACTAATATCAAAATTAGTCTGGAACAAGCTTGGCGAAACAACATCCCGCGCAACTCTTGACGATGTCACGTCTGTCTTGGAGGGTAAGGCCAATGATGGAGCTCTGTTTAACCTTGAGCTTCGAGTGGCGTGGCATGATGAGGCTATCTACTATGATTTAGGTCATGGCCGGGCTGTGAAAGTAACCGCTGAAGGGTGGGATGTAGTTCAAGCGCCAATACTTTTCCGACAGCACGGACACCAAAAACAGCAAGTTGTACCGATTAAAGGTGGCGATCTAAAACAGCTTCTTCGATTTGTTAATCTTCCACAAGAAGATGGGAATAATGTCGGGCTTCTCTTTTTGGCCTGGGTAGTGACATCCCTAATACCAGGGTTCCCTCACCCTGTTCTAGTGGCTCACGGATCGGGGGGATCAGCAAAATCAACCCTCTTCCGCGTCATTAAGGAGTTACTCGATCCCTCTTCTGTCAGGACGCTCGCGCCTACAGAGAGACACGATGAGTTCGTTCTGCAGGCGGAGATGCATTGGTTCCTTCCTATAGACAATCTAAGCCATCTCTCTGGATGGATGTCAGATGCTATCAGCCGAGCCTGCACCGGTGAAGGTTCCCAAAAACGGCAGCTCTTTACTGATTCCGACGTTGTCATCTATTCCTTCCAGAGGGTTATTGGTCTTAATGGTGTGAACCTGGTTGTAGATAAGCCGGATCTTCTCGATCGGAGCCTTCTCCTAGCGCTAGAACGGGTACCTGATCACAAGCGTATGGAGGAGACGGAGTTCTGGAGACAGTTTGATGAGGCCAAGCCAGCGATTCTAGGCGGACTGTTTGATGTTCTCTCCCAAGCAATTAAACGGCACCCCGCAGTTTCCATGAAAGCTCTGCCAAGAATGGCTGACTTTACCCGGTGGGGGGTAGCTGTAACTGAGTCTTTGGGTCATGAAGCAGAGGACTTTCTGCATGCTTATAAACAAGTCATTGCTACGCAGAACCGGGAAGCTATCCAAGCCAGCCCAGTCGCTCTTGCTATAGAGATGCTGATGAAGACTCGTACGGAAGGTTGGACGGGAACAGCATCAAACCTTCTCGATGAGCTAAATGCTGTTGCCAGTGAGTTGCACATCGATATCCGTTCGAAAGCCTGGCCTAAAGATCCCAGTCGTCTGGGGCGCAGGATCAAAGTAGTCCAGACTAATCTCGAAGACGCTGGAATTATTATCAGGTGGGAGAAAAACAAACAGCGGATCATTACGATCAAAACTAATGATTCTGCTGTCTCTACTGTCGCAACAGACATCGGATCAGAGGCTCCTTAATGTTTTCAAATTAGTTCAATGATTTCTAACCATTTCAATCTTTTCGGAGGTAGTCATGAGCGTAAACAGAATGAACGATGAGTTGATGAAGCTTCCAATATCGTTTTTAAATAAACACGGGTTTCTGCGTCCCGGAACCCACAAGGATAGTGCTTCATTTGGCGAAAACGAAATGAAGTGTGAGCTCGCGGTGGAGATAGACGAGGACAAGATTGGAGTCGTAACGTTTACCCACCGTGATCCTTCAACGACGGAGGAATACAAATATTCCTTTTTACTTCAGCCGGTCCGTTGCCACTACGGAGGTATCAGATATTTCTTTAGATGCCAAATGTGCCGGTCAGGAAACCAACTTGGCCGACGTGTATCCGTTCTTTACTTCAATGGACGGTATTTTGTTTGTAGGCATTGCTGCGGCGTTGTGTACCGAAGCAGAGTCCAACCGGGCAGATATAGGAAACAAAAGAGATAAGAGAACGGAACGTTTATCAACAGTTACATCACAACAACAGAAAGAAGAGGGTTCTAAAATGGAAGAAACATTGAATCAAGACGGCCAAGGCTCGAACCAACAGGAAGACCCCGACATTCGAGTCTTTAGAGAGCGTGTTGAGAAGATGGAGGAACAAGCCCAGAAGCTATATGGGGCGATCGAAGGCTGGCGGAGATGTATTCGTTTGTCTGCAAACTTCTTGGACTCAGAGGCCCAGTATCACCGGGGGTTGCTTCAGCCATTGATCAAGAGAGCAGACAGCGCAAGAGTTGCTGTGAACTATCACCTTAAAAGAGCTCTTGGGAAACACATGCGGAGTTTCTTGCAGATTGATGCCTCCGAAAACATTCTTAGGTTCAATGGCGTAGTCGAGCCCAAGCTTCATCCCAATCCGGTGACGATTCTGATCAACCTCGAAGACAACGACCAGGATACAGTCATGCGCCTGATTAAAGAAGCCATGGTCCAACTGAAAAAGAACTGGGCGGAATTGATTTCTGATTCCTGGAGCACCGTGTGCGACATCGAGGCCCAATCAAAATCTGTAGAGACGGGGGCAAATAAAATGAGCCCGGCGGGTGAACTCAAACTCGTGGGGCATTTGATAGATCTCGCCTATGTTTGTAGCGACTGTTTAAGCGAGGAAGAGGAAGCGATGTTAAAGCAAGAGCCCCGGAGAGTTATCCTGGACGAAGTTCAGCCTCGGACCGTTACTTTCTTCTGCGATCGTTGCGAAAAGCAGCTGAAATAAAGGACCTCTGCAATGTACAAGCGTCAGAACTGTGGCCCCAATGTAACTGTGCGCGAAGCGGGACTAAGGCGAACCAAGCGCATAGCCAGAATCATGGTGGAGATATCCTTCAAAGCTGATGTCGATCCGAAGGAGATTTCCGAAAGATCAGAGAGGTTTGATAGTCTGCTCTTTGACGGGGCTTTATCTTGCCTGAGGTCTGCCACTCCTACCACTAAGAAGTCTGCCTCCTAGGACCAATTATGCTAAACTACACGCCTAATGTAACCGATATGTAAACATGCCTATAAATGCTGTAGGAGCCATTCAGATGAGTAAAGATAAAATAGACGCCCTTTACTGCCGTGTCTCGACGGATATGCAGCGGGAAAAAGGCGAAAGCATTCGCAACCAGAAGGAACGTCTGACTTTGTATGCAAAAGAGCATAATTTAAATCCTCAGTTTTACATTGATGATGGAATTTCCGCCAAAGATACTAAACGCCCCGCCCTACAACAACTCATAGAGGACATTAAGGGCGATAGGGTCAGTATGGTGCTTGTCACCAAGATTGACCGGATCACTAGGAACCTTAAAGACCTTATAAACCTCATAGAGCTTTTTGAAGATTACAGCGTCAGTTTTAAATCCCTTACTCAGCCGATAGACACTTCAACGGCTATGGGGCGAGGTCAAGTTCAGCTTATGGGTGTTTTTGGACAGATGGAAAGAGAAATGACGAGCGAGCGCGTGGGCGAAGATATGCGTCACCGGGCACGAAGCGGTAAGTGGAATGGCGGAGTAGTTCCATTCGGATATATGGCCCAAACCCAGCAGGTTCGTCTTAATTTAAAAGCGGATATGAAAAGAGAGCAAGCCGAGCAATGTGCGAAGGATCAATGTCCCATCAATAAAAAATTATATGTTCACGAAGAAGAAGCGGATGTTATTAGACAAATATTTGACAAGTATTTGGAGACCGAGAGCTTGAGAGCGGTGACTCATTGGCTGAATACTAAGAAATATGCATCTCGGTACGGAGGGAATTGGGCCGCCAATTCTGTAAGCAGAGTGCTAAGAAGTCCTTTCTATGTCGGGCAGCTCATCTATAACAAGCGGGTTTCTGCAAAAGCAACGGGGCGATTAAAGCAAAGACCGAAGGCGGAGTGGATTATTTCCGATGCAGAGCATACGCCTATTATCTCAAGGGAGAAATTCGATCGGGTTCAAAGCATTCTTCAAAGGCAAGCCGTAGAGCCAAGACGGAAAAGGTCCGAGTATCTTCTCGCTGGGCTTGTGAAATGTGGCACTTGCGGAGCAAGGATGCAAGGTTCCACTATGAGGAAAACAGACGGGAAGGAATTCTCTTATTACAAATGTTCTGCCCATCAGCAAAAGGGGGCGACCGCTTGCACGGGGCTTTCCGCTAATCGACACATATTAGAGGAGGCAGTTGTTTCTGCGATTACAAAGCTCTATCAAGGCAAGCAGATGATCGAGCTTGAAAAAGCTCACGAGCTTTATAAGAAAAAGCAGAAATTCAATGTAGAACCCTTGTGGAAGGAGAAGAAACGGCTTGAGGTTCGGAATGAAGAGATCGCCAGAAAGAAAAAGGTTCTACTAGAACGACTTGAAGATGAAACCATCACTTCCGATGAGTATAAGACCCGGCAAAGGGAACTCGAAGACGAGTTGGAACGGAACCGTAACGCCATCTTTCAATTCGAGAGCCAGTTGAATGATCTTGGGATCGGGGCAATCAGTATGGATGTGGTTCTTGAGACTTTGAAGGACTTCAAGAAGATATGGCGAAGCTCAAACATTATGAGGAAAAAGGAGCTGTTAGATGCCCTAATCTCAAAGGTCGTCTATACGGATGCCAAGACACCCATCAAGTTGGAACTCTTCTTCTTAGACAACTGTAAGGGTTTGCTTCCGCATGGACAAGGGTTCATCGCGGCCACCAAAAGGAAATCGGCGGGGAATGTGATCTGGCTCTTAGCGCGTGAGATCGTGATGCAGCCATCCTCAAGCGGACCCCGCAATGTTTCCAGCGCGTCACGCCGGAACTCCGGAAGCTCGTCGAGGAAAAGAACGCCGCCGTGCGAAAGCGACATCTCTCCCGGGCGCGGGGACGTTCCGCCTCCTGTTAGGGCAATTGCGGAAGCCGTATAATGAGGTGAGCGAAAGGGACGCTCGGAAATAAGGCTGCTTCCATTTGGAATCAAGCCTGCGACACTGTGAATCTTGGTGATCTCCAGCGCTTCTTCGGAACTCATCGGGGGAAGAAGTCCCGCGATACGTTTGGCGAGCATGGTTTTTCCGCTACCCGGAGGCCCGATAAAAAGAATTTTGTGATCTCCAGCCACGGCTATCTCCAGCGCCCGCTTAGCAGCCTGCTGCCCGCGAACCTCTGAAAAATCCGGCAAGTTCTGGGAAGGGGCTTTGTTCTTATAAGGAAGATTCCGGAGCGGAGCGATCGGTTTTTCGCCGAGCAAAAAATCAACGGTCTCTCCAATGCTTCTGACGGGATAGACTGATACGTCTTTAGCCAGGGCCGCTTCCTCAGCGTTTTCACCCGGAAGCACAAAAGAAGATGCTTTCAGGCCTGTAGTGATGGCGATGACTCCCTTCATAGGTCTTAGCGCTCCGTCGAGCGCCAATTCTCCCAGAAAAACATGGCCGGCAAGCTTTTCGGGAGGAATGATCCCGTGACAAGCCAGGATGCCAATGGCGATGGGGAAATCGAATGAGGCCCCCTCCTTTTTAATGTCCGCGGGCGCGAGACTGATCGTAATCTTATCCGGCGGGATGTGAAAGCCGCTGTTCTTGAGCGCCGTACGGACTCTTTCCCGGGCCTCTTTGATGCTTGCGTCCGGAAGACCCACCAGGATCAGTTGGGGGAGTCCATTCGAGATATCGACTTCGATATCGACGGGAAAGGCGTGGATGCCCACGGCAAAAGCGCTTTTGATGCGTATCATGAGATCCATCTCCTTTTCCGCTTCAGTCGACCAGCGGGCACAAGAAACAAACTTGCTTTTTAAATGGGCTAAACTTATAATGACTCACTCATTTGGGGCGACAATGAGGAGAGATATCATAAAATCATATTATTTATGATAATATCGCATAAATAAGAAAGGTGTCAACTCTTTTCCCGTCTTGCCAAAAGGATCTATGCTCGTAATCCCGAATCCTCCATTTCATAGTGAAAAAGCTTTTGTCGCCGTCGTTTTAAGCTGGTTTGTGGCCCAGGCGCTTAAAGTGATTCTGGGCGGGGCGAATAAAAAAAAATTCGACGTCCGTTGGCTTTTTGATACAGGAGGGATGCCAAGCGCGCATTCGGCGACGGTGGCAAGCCTTGCGACGGTGGTGGGGCTTTATTATGGTTTTAGGAGCATCCCGTTCTTAATCGGATTGGTTCTGTGTCTTATTACGATGTTCGATGCTGCAGGAGTTCGCAGGCATCTAGGATGGCAAGGCAAGATCTTAAATGAAATCGTGGACGAATTTTATTCGAAGGGCTCTGTCCCCGAAAAACGCTTGAAAGAACTTCTCGGGCATACACCGTTTGAAGTGATCGCAGGCGCGGCCTTAGGGATTGGCATGGCTTTTCTTTTTTGCTGGTGAAAGGATCTTTATGAAAAAAAATAATTTTTTAATTCTTTTGACGATCGTAGCGTTGCTTTTTCCGGCCGGGGCTTTTGCGGCTGAGACAGATGTAAAGGAAGCGACGGAAAAGACGTCCGGCGTGTTGGAATCTCCCAAAAGTTCGCAGGTCCAGGAACTTTCTCAAGAGGCACTCGCTGTAAGCGAGGCTCAGGTTGCGCCGATCGCCAATGTTTCCGCTTTTGAAAAAAAAGAAAGTGCTGCCGCTGTCGTGAAAGTCGAATCGTCTCATGCGGAAGCTCCCGCCATGGCGATTGCTGAGAAAAAAAGCGGCGAAGTCCAAAAGGACACGGAAGCTTCTTCAGGGCTGAACCCTGCAGAGCTGAAGCAACGCTGGAAAGCGTTGTTTTCCAAAGAGAGTGCGCCGGATAGCATTGCGTACACGGTGAAACCCGGCGATAGCCTCTATGTGCTTGCCCGAAAGAATCATACGACCGTGGATTTTATTAAAAAGATCAACGGGCTCAAGGGGGACAACATCTATCCCAAGATGAAGCTCAAGATCCATACGGCGCCTTTTTCGATCCAGATCGATAAATCCAAGAATGTGCTGGTCGTTTACTCGAACGGCGAAGCGGTAAAAAAATACTCAGTTGCGACAGGCAAAAAGAACTGCACGCCCGTGGGCGAGTTCAAGATCACGGATAAGCTGGTTAACCCGACCTGGTTTAAGACCGGGGCCATACTTCCTCCAGGAAGCCCGGAGAATGCCCTTGGGACGCGCTGGATGGGGTTTGACAAGCCCGCCTATGGGATCCACGGTACGATTGAGCCGAAGAGCCTTGGAACGCAGGCATCTGAGGGTTGCATTCGCATGTTGAACGAAGAGGTCGAAGAGCTTTACAGCATTGTGCCGGTCGGCACAAAAGTCACCATTCAAGATTAATTCCGGAAGCCTTCATACCCATGCCTAAAAAAATAAAGAAGAAAAAACATCACGTTAAAGAAACGGTAGAGCCGACCGCGGATAAAGACAAGATCAAGCTCGGCACGCGCGATCTTTTTGACGCTTGCCTTTCCTTTGAGAGGCCTGTGGTGGAGATGGAGCGGAAGATTAACGAGCTTCGGAAGATCAATCACGAAGGCATCGATCTTTCTGGCGAGATCCAAAGCGCGGAAAAAAAGCTCGAGAAGGCCATCCAGGATATTTTCGATCATCTGACGCCCTGGCAGCGCGTGCAGGTTGCGCGCCACCCCCTTCGCCCGTTCACACTTGATTATGTGAAATACTTGACTACGGACTTTCTTGAGATCCATGGAGACCGGCGTTTTAGCGATGACCGGGCTATAGTGACGGGGATCGCGAGATGGGAAGGCAAGGAACCCGTCTGTATCATTGGTCATCAGAAGGGGCGTGATACCAAAGAGAACCTGATGCGCAGCTTTGGTAGCGCCCATCCCGAAGGCTATCGCAAGGCGATGCGCGTCATGGAGCTCGCGGCGAAGCACAATCTACCGATTCTCTGCTTTATCGATACTCCCGGGGCTTATCCGGGGATCGGCGCGGAAGAGCGTGGCCAGGCCGAAGCCATCGCTTACAATCTCAGGGCGATGGGAGAGCTTAAGGTTCCCATCATTTGCATCGTGATCGGGGAAGGCGGCAGCGGCGGTGCTTTGGGAATCGGGGTGGGCGACAAGATCTTTGTGATGGAAAATGCCTATTACTCTGTTATTTCTCCGGAAGGTTGCGCGGCAATTCTTTGGAAAGAACCGACGAGGGCGCCGGACGCGGCGACCGCCTTGAAGTTAACCGGCCCGGATCTTCTAAGGCTTGGCGTGATCGATGGTGTGATTCCGGAGCCGCTGGGTGGCGCTCACCGCGATTTTAACGCAGCGGCCGAAAATCTCCGCAAAACCGTCAACGAAGCGTTAGAAGAGTTGAAGAAGATTCCGCGAAAAGATCTGACAGAGCTGCGCTATCAGAAATTTCGTAAAATGGGTGTTTTTAGCGAAAAATAGTCCCAATCCTTACTAATTTCAATGAAGTTGAAATTGGGGCAACCCTTGTCAACCATTTAGAAAATGAAATCAAAGACAAGGGTGGGTCTTAACTCACCGAAGGTTCCGTCCTCGCCCCGCTCCGCTTTAAGCCATTCTTTGGAACTGTTTTTTCGGGCTCATCAAGCGCTCCAGGATCTCCTTTTGCGGGACGAGTTCCTTTAAAGTGTTTTCCGGAATGTCCAGTAAGGCGACCTCAGTTACGCGATCAATGTGTTCGGGGAAGCGGTGCGCGAGCTCATGGGTCGGAATGCCCTGCCGGTATTTCAAGTCGAACAATTTCTCATAAAGCGTCATCGTTTATCCCTCCGAATCTAAATAGCACTCCAAGTTCTTTTGCTGGAATTATCGTCCTTTCCGCCAGTTTCCTAAAAATAAATAAGTATAAACTAGCTATATATAGCATCCTTGTGCTCGGGAAGGCCCTATTAGTTGTGGAACATTAAAATATATTTATTTTTAATGTTGACTTGAGAGAGGAAAGTTATAGATTGTAAAGTATAAAGTGTAATTTACATTTTATAAACTATGAGACAAATAACAATCATGTTACTCGCGATGATGGTCCTGGGAAACGCACACGCGGCCGAAGCCTTTCTTGGTTTTGGCAAAAAAAAAGAAAAACCGATTGATCAGGCCGAACGATATTACAAATCCCGCGAATATTACAGCGCACGACGCGCCGCACAGCAAGTCCTTGACGAAGACCCTGAAAATCCCAAAGCGACAAAACTAATGGCAGACATTCTTGATAAAGAGATCGAGCGTCAGAAGGAACATCTTTATCCCCAGGCCATAGATGAAATGAACACGGATGACAAACAGGAACAGGTCAAGACATGGCTTGAGCGCAGCCGTGCGCTTTTTGATGCGAATCAGTACGACCTGGCACTTTTCGCCGCTGAAAAGGTGTTTCTTTATGACGCGGATAATAATGCTGCCTCAGAGCTGATCGATCAGATTAAAGGGAAAGCGCTCAAGGAAGGGAAGGCTGACACGCTCTTCATCCATAAAATGTATAAGAATGAGATCGCGGACCGGCTGGAACAATATCGCACCGAGGCGGAGGAGCTTGTGTCCGCGGGTCAATTTGGAAAGGCTCAATTCACAGCGGAGAAGATCCTCATGCTGGAACCCGAGGATCCCAAGGCTTTAGCCGTCCTTCAGAAAGTCCTCTCGAGCAGGAACGGGACAAGGAGCGAATCACTATGAAACGTGAAAAACTCTACAAAATCGGGGAAGTGATGCAGTACACGAGTCTTTCCAGGCAGACGCTTCATAATTATAC
>JBAXGK010000055.1:0-9819 GCA_037139435.1 Candidatus Omnitrophota bacterium
AGAAGGATGTGATCGAGAAAGAATGCCAGGGACCGCTTGAATTCTATGAATCGACCTACAACTTGGACATGGTTGCGGGGCATGAGCCGATCAAGGCGTGGCTGCGCCAGGATGCGGAGCTTCTCCGGAAGGGGAAGATCCATGCGCTGCCGATGGGCTATCTGATCGCTGGCAGGATCGGAACGGGGAAAACCTTTCTGGTGCAATGCTGGGCGGGAGAGCTCGGGATCCCTTGCGTCGTGCTTAAAAACTTTCGCGATAAATGGGTGGGGACAACGGAAAGCAATCTGGAAAAGATCTTTTCAATATTGTATGCGCTGGGTCAGGTCGTTGTTTTTGTGGATGAAGCGGACCAGATCACCGGCAAGCGTGACTCCGGTTCTACCGATAGCGGTCTGTCCGGCCGGATCTACGCCATGCTTGCGAAAGAAATGTCCGAGACCAAGAACCGAGGGAAGATCATTTGGGTCTTTGCGACGTCGCGCCCCGATCTTCTGGAAGTGGATCTTAAGCGGCCCGGCCGGTTGGACGTGCATTTCCCGCTTTTTCCGCCCCAGACCGAGAAGGAATACCGGGACCTGTTTCTGGGGATCTCGAAAAAATTGAAATATCCGATGGACCCGAAGGACATCCCCCATTTACCGAAAGGCGCGGTTTACAGCGGCAACGAAATTGAGGGGATCATGGTCCGGGCATTAAGAGTCCTGGAGCTGGAAAAAGAGCCGAAACGTTCCCTTCCGGAGATCCTGGGCGGCGTGATCAAGGAAGTCAAGGCGAACGCTAATACGCGTAAATTGGAATACATGGATCTTGTGGCTGTTCGGGAATGTACGGACAGCCAGTTTTTACCACGGGAATACGCGAGTCTTTCTCCCGAGGAGATTGAAAATAAAATCGAAGCTTTAAAACGTTTTGTCTGAACGGGAGAGATCATGAAGGTTTTGGACTTCCTAAAGCAAGTCGCCGCGAACGCGAAATTGATCCAGATCCTAGAGGAAGCAGAAGCCGGGCAAAAAGAGTCCGTTCCTGGTGCGACCACCGTTGTTTCACTTTCGCAGCTCATCGCCTCCCAAGGGGAGAAAATCGACGATCCCGAGAACGCCCCGGAATTAAATGTACCCGTGAGCAAAGTCTATGAGGCGCTCAAGATCGCGCCGCCCCCCGGCGGCTGGGATGTGGATAAAGTGATACAGGCCTTGGAGGCGGCATCCATCAAGGACCTGGGTTCGGACAAGGCAAGAAAAGCTTTAAAAGATATCTTGATCAAGAATAACGTGGCGATTCCGGAGATCATTAAAAATGCGATCAGCCGGGACAAGGCCCTGGACGATTATGAACGGTTTGTCTACGGCAAGCTCCAGGAGCGGGCTGCGAGTCGCGAGAGGCAGATCGAAAGCCTAAAGCAGCAGATCGAAGATTGTAATAAAAGTATCGAGCAGCTAGAATCCTCGCAGCGTCGGGACCAGGAGTTGTTTGCGGAATGGATCGCAAAAAAGACCGGCACGGAAGAAGAACTTCTTAAAGTGGTGGGATTACTTACTTCGGGTTCCCTGATCAGTGTGGGACAGGTGACTCCCGGTAATAAAAATAAAAAATGAGGGGGTGTTTATGGGGCTTTTCGCACGTGTGAGCCGTTTTTTCAAAGGGTTCGTGAGTCTTTTTATCAGCGGGCTTGAGGAGCAGAATCCCGAAGTCCTGTTCGAGGCGTCGAAACAGGAATTCCGGGAAAAGATGATCCAATACAATCAGGCACTCGCACGCATCGCGGGGATCGCGGAGCGCTTAAAGCTTCAGATCAACTCCAAGACCCAGAAGGCGAAGGTCCTGGAGCAGAGGATCATGGCGAATTACAAGGCGGGGAACGCGGAGCTCGCGGGGTCGTTAGCCCGGGAGCTTCAGGAGCTCAAGACGGACCTGGAGCATGACAGCCAGGAATTAAAAGATGCCGAAGCCTCCTATCAGTCCAATTTGCAAAGTGTGAAGATCTCCCAGAAGGAATTTGAAGCGAAGGTCAGGAAGCTGGAGACGCAGATCAATCAGGTGAGGATCAAAGAAGCGCAGGCCGAAGCGGCTGCAGCCCTGAATAATGTGGCGTTCAAGGTCGGGGATACGGGAGATACTTTTAAGGAAGTCGAAGAGATCCTGAATAAAAAATATGAAAAGGCCGCCGGCAAGGCGCGTGTGACTCAGGATCTGGCGCAAACCGAAAAGATCAAAGAAAAAGAATCCGAAATGAAAGCCCTGGATCAGGTGGCCCTCGCGGAGTTTCTGGCAGGCCAGGGGGTTCAGATCGAGCAGCCTCCGGCGAATCCGTCAAAACCTTCTTTGCAAAAAGAAATCGGTCCTCAATAAAACCCAGCGTAATCAAAGGAGATCAACCATGAGTCCAGAACCTAATCCAGGATCCGGCACGAAGCTGACACCCGTAGGAGTCCTTCTTTCCCTCTTAGTTGTCGGGGGGTTACTTTACGGCGGCTGGTACATGATCACTCACAAGAAAACGAATATCGACCAGCTTGTCCCAGCGCTCTCGGGCATTCCGGCCGCTACAAAATCTGTTGCAACCGGAGCTAAGGCCGTAGAAGCCCCGGATACTTCCAGCGTCACGACTGTGAAGGAATACAAATATGTCCCGATGGAAAAGCTTCCCGCGGTCAAAGGGGTGAGCAACTACGAGTGGGATGAAAAGGAAAAGATCGTAAAGTTCAGTTATAACGTCTGGATCGGATGGTTGCCGATCATTGCGGCGAACCATGGAACAAAGCCGAACACCGATTCCCTGTTTTATAAGAAATACGGATTTAAAGTCGAAATGGTCCTTATGGATGACCCTGTTTCGGCCCGTGACGCATATGCGGCCGGAAAGGTGCATGCTCTCTGGGGCACCGTGGATATGCTCGCGTTATTCGCGCCGGAATTGATCAAAGATTCAAGAACGTCGCCGCGCGTCGTCCAACAGATCGATTTCTCTTCCGGAGGGGACGGCATCGTTGTGCGCAGTGCCATCAAATCTGTCAAGGATCTGAAAGGCCAGACGATCGTTTGTGCCCAGAACAGTCCTAGCGAATATTTCGTAACGACGCTTCTGCTTTCTTCGGGGTTGAAGCTCTCCGACGTCAAAATGAAGTACACAAGCACGGCATTTGAGGCGGCCGCCGCTTTTGTGGCGGATACTTCGATCGATGCCGTGGCAAGCTGGGCGCCGGATATCTACAAGATCGCCGACCGTATCGCGGGGACAAGGATTCTCACGACCAGCGCTGATGCCAATAAACTGATCGCGGACGTTTATGCATTCAGAGCGGATTTTTATC
The DNA here is from genome assembly GCA_037139435.1 of Candidatus Omnitrophota bacterium. Lineage (GTDB taxonomy): Bacteria > Omnitrophota > Omnitrophia > Omnitrophales > Aquincolibacteriaceae > Aquincolibacterium. Next base: position 3,315 of record JBAXGK010000055.1, read on the forward strand.
GTGATCATCCGGATATAGTCAAAAACTTCGCGGCGGGTGTTTTTCTGGGCATGGATGCTGTAAAAGAAAATCCGGATCAAGCGGCTCAATGGATGGCGGATGCTTTTGGTATGACCCCGCAGGATATCAAGGGGATGATGGGCGATGCCCACACGACCAACTTCGCGGAGAATGTCCAGTTCTTCCTCAATCAAAGCAACACGACAAATTTTGAAAGAACATGGAAGAATTCCTCCATTGTTTACCGTGAATTGGGGCGCATTGATGCGCCCGTTGCTTTTGACAGCGTAATGGATTTTTCGGTCATCAAGCAACTGCAGGCTTCGGGAGCCTTTGCGCACCAAAAGGATGAAAGCGTTACGGCCTTTACGCCGCAGGATTACCGGAAGCTCAAGGCGGAGTCGCCGATTTTGACGCAGACGATCAGGATCAATTTCTTTCCCAATAGTGCAAATCCGTTTGAACCGGCCCGGGATGAACTTAATAACGTCCTGCAGGGGAAGCTGTATGACCCCAGCGTGGCCGCGACGATCGAACGGGTTGGGCAGCTTTCCGGGCAGTTTGGTCGATGCGTCATCATCATTAGCGGTCATACCGACAGCTCACGGAAGGGCGAGGTGCCTTATTCTTCCGTAAAGCAGCTGAGCCAGGACAGGGCGCAATCGGTGCAGAATGCGCTTATTGAAAAGTTTAAATTCAATCCCAATAAATTCGTCGCTGAAGGAAAAGCCTGGGATGTGCCTGCGGATCCTACGGACCGCATGAACCAGGCGCTCAATCGCAGGGTTGAGATCAGCGTCGTTCCTCCGGAAAGCACCGAGTGAAGTGAAGAAGTTCTTTAAGGGCTTATTCCAGATTCGCGGGTCAGTCTCCCAACCCTGGTCGGTGGTGTTGGGGCTGATCCCGCTTGCCTGGATCGTTTTTATTTGGTGGTTTGTCACGAAGGGGGCCATCGTAGAAGAAAGGATGATCTCCCCGGTCATCCTGCCAAGCCCGCTAGAGGTGGTGCAGCAAATCCCCTTGTTGCTGACGAAAGGCAAGCTTATTGAAGGGGCTGTGGCAAGTTTTGTGCGTGTCGGTATTGGCTTTCTTCTTGCCATTGCGGTGGCATTGCCTCTCGGGATTGCGATGGGCAGTTTCAGTAGAGTCAAAGCCATGTTCCAGCCCATAGCTGTTATGGGAGGTTATTTGCCCATCGCGGCATTGGTCCCCTTAACGCTTGTTTGGTTTGGGACCAGTGAGAAGCAGAAATATATGTTCCTCGCGATAGCCTTTTTTGTCTATGTCCTTCCCCTCATTGTGAAAGCCATGGATAAGGTCGATGATGTTTTTGTTCAGTCGGCTTACACCCTGGGTGCCGGGCGATGGCAGATCGCAACAAAGGTCCTCATTCCCATCGCTTTCTACGACATCTGGCAGGCGCTTCGTCTGGCTTTCGGTATTGGATGGAGTTACATCATTCTTGCCGAAGTCATCTTGTCGGATGCCGGGCTGGGGCAGATCATTACGGTGGCCCAGAGGCGCGGACCGAGGGAATATATTTATCTCGTCATTCTGGTGATCGCCTTACTGGCATTCTCGACAGACAAAATCATGGGGTGGGTGGGCAACAAACTGTTCCCTTACCGGAAAAATGAAGAATATGGCTAAAAACGCGGTCTGTCTCAAGAACGTCACGGTCCAGTTCGGCGATTTCACGGCGCTCAAAAACATCAATGCCGTCGTGGAGGATGTCCCCGAAAGCGGGGAATTCATTGCCTTGCTGGGTCCCTCAGGATGCGGGAAATCCACGATCCTCAATCTGATCGCGGGTTTTTTGAAGCCGACTTCAGGGGAAGTCCTTGTGGACGATGAGGTGGTGGAGAGCCCAGGAAGCGACCGGGGCATGATCTTCCAGAAGTACAGCTTATTTCCCCATCTTACCGTGTTGAAGAATGTTTTGTTCGGCCTTGAGATCGACCGCCGTGCTTCCGGACGTTCCGAGGAGGAATCCCGCACGCAGGCGATGGCCATGCTCGAGCGCGTGGGCCTCAAGGGTCATGAGCTCAAATATCCTCACCAGCTTTCCGGCGGCCAGCAGCAGCGGGTCGCAATCGCGCGGACCCTGGTCCTGAACCCGAGGATCATTCTTATGGATGAACCCTTTTCCGCACTCGACGAACCGACGCGTCTGGAAATGCAGAAGCTGATCGTGGAGTTGTGGCATCAAATAAAACCCACCATTTTTGTCGTCACTCATAGCGTGGCCGAGGCCGTCTACCTTGCCGAACGCGTGTGGATCATGAGTAAATCGCCCGGGCAATTGGTCTATGACATAACGGATTGCATCCCACCGAGCGTGGGCGAGGATCCTTTGGAAGCCCAAAAATCTGCCAATTTTGAAAAAGGCGTTAAAGTCGTAAGCGATTGTCTCCGGAAGGTCTAGAAAAACCAGTCTCTCTTGTCAGGACCGTGAGGGTTTCCACCATTCTTATTTATGGCTTTTCCGCCGCCACAAAAGCAGGATGGGGCTGTCCAGCTTGTCCCGTCAGTAACGATCGGATGGAGTGAATGAGCCATCCTTTAGTGTAGCCTGGTTGAGCCGATAACTAGTACCGTGTCACATTAGAAATTAACGGTACACGGTACAGTACTGCGAACTTTTTAAACTTAATGTGACGCAGTACTAGTGCTGTGCCAGGTTTAATTCTATGGGTTCACAGTACAGCCCAAGTCTTTATTTTCTCTTCATGAAAGGTGACTTGGGTAGCTCCATCCTCCTTCGTCGCGACGGGATGATAGGTATTGGGACTGTGCCGTGATTGGAAGATAATCCGTAGATTAAATTTCAGAATGATGTTATAAGTAAAGCGCATAGAAATATTTGCGGCGGCTTCTTCAGAAAACAGGGCCTTTACGATTCGCCTTCAGTTCATAGGAGCGAAGAATATGTCCTTACATAAATCCCCGATAGTTATTTTGAGTGTGGCTCTGCTTCTTTTGCTTCCATTTCCCGCGCAGGCCCAGATCACTCTGGATTTCGCAAACGAGAACACAAACTATAATACCTCGACCATCAATGTCATGTTTTACGGACCGGTCGGCGGCTCGATCACCGGGACGTATAACGGAGGGACCCAAAACGTTGCGTTGAACACAAACTACACTCTCGCCCAGCTTAGCGGCGGTGTGTCGATAAGCCAATACGTGGGAGGGCTTATTTATGTCTCTTTAGGGAATCCGCTGACGCCCAACCGGGGCACAACTCAGCCCAGTCCGACCGGCACCGCGGATCCCGACTACAACACCCGATGGAGCAATGTTGAAATGACCGTCACGCCGGTAGACGGCGATGTCGCGGATATCACCGGAATCGATTTGTTCGGGATTCCTATGAAATTGGTGGCGCAGCTGGGCGGGGTCGATCAGCCGGGCCAGGTAACTTATAACATATCGGGAAATGCGATGATCGCAGCGCTGGGGGCGCTTACGGAGAGCGGCAGCTCCCCGGCTGTTCTGGAGGATGCCAGTGGCAACTTTCTGCGGGTAGTTGGGCCGACCGCCTATGCTGCCGGAACTATTGGGTCTTACCAAGCGCTCGACGCCTATGTGAATTCCGTAAAAACCAGCGGTATATCCACCGCAATCAAGGGCCTCTATTCGGGACCGGCGGGCGTGCAGCCCCCGAACACAACGACGCAGAACTATAGTTTTGCGGCCACCTTCAACTCCAACGGCGACGTTGTTCTGACTGGATCCGGTACTGCCGTTGGGGCGAGCGTGATCACAATTCCGAATAACCAGTCCATGGGGGGTGGGTTCGCCTATCAAGTGTACGCCGCCAATCCGGCATACAACATCACAAATGGCGGGGTGACGTACGCAGGATCTTTTGCCGACAACGACGTGTACTCCGCTACCGTTCGGGATATTCTTGCCGGCTATGCTATCGGCTATGTTGGAAGCACCGTGATAGATACGGCTACGGGGGTCGCGTTCGGCGCTGAGTCTAGCGACAAATGGTGGACTCAGACGGCCAAAACATTCAACGGAGTTCAGCCCTTGAATGATTATTACAACCAATATGCGGCCATTTTTTTTCAAAATTCTAATGTGTACGGGTTCCCATTTTCGGACCGGTTGGATAATCAAGACGTTCAAGTGGCCATTGGTCCTTCCTACGCGGATAAACTGACCATCACCATTCTTGCCGACGGCGGAGCCCCGCCACCTCCCGGGCCCGGTCCTGTGGCTGCGTTCTGGAACGGGACGGACGCGAACTGGACTACGGCTGCTAACTGGAATACGAGTGCGGATTCGGGGATAGCTGCCAGTGGACCTCCCGGCTCCCAGACGAACGTCACCTTCTACACGACAACGCCCGTCTCCGGAAACCTGAGAAACCTGGTTGACGCGGACTTCGATATCAACAGCCTGAACTTTAGCCTGGGGACTTCTTCCGTGAATATCGGCGGCATTTTCACGTTGACGATCGAGGCCACGTCCGCCAACGGCAATATCGCCGGCAACGGCATCACCGACAATGCGATGTCGGGGACGCACGCGATCTCGGCGAATGTCGAGCTCGGCGCCAGTCAGACATGGACTGTGGCCTCGGGCGGAACTCTCGCCGTCAGCGGCATCGTGAGCGATGGCAGTAGTGTATTTACACTCACCAAGGCAGGCGCAGGCACGCTTACTTTAAGCGGAGCTAATAATACCTACGACGGAGGCACCGCTCTCACCGCTGGACAATTGAATATCAACAGTGCCAACGCTTTAGGTGCCGGCAACTTAGCGATTGCTGCGGGAACGACCCTCGATAACACCAGCGGCGTTATTCTCTCAAACACCACCAATAACAATACCCAAACTTGGGCCGGCAGCTTTATCTTTGCAGGCAGCAATTCTCTCAATATGGGGACGGGTGCGATCACTCTCACGGGGGATACCACCGTGACCACCAATGGCGCGGCAGCGACTCTTACCGAGGGCGGTGCTGTGGGCGGCGCTAAAAATCTTACGCATGCTGGCAGTGGAAATCTCGTATTCTCTGGTGTGATCGGCACAGGTGCACACACAGTTACCGAGAACAGTACAGGCACTTTAACATTAAGCGGAGCCAATCTGTACACCGGCGGCACCCTTCTCACCGCCGGAAAATTGAACATTAATAACGCAGCCGCATTAGGTTCCGGCGCTCTCACAATTATCGCCGGTACCCTTGATAACACCAGTGGCGGTGCCATTACCTTGGCCAATAACAATGCTCAAATATGGAATGGCGATTTTACGTTCACCGGCACCAATGATCTGAACATGGGTACTGGCGCAGTGACTCTTGGCGGTACTAGAACCATAACGGTTAACGGAGGCACACTCACCGAGGGTGGTACTATCTCCGGAGGTTTTGGGATCACGAAAAGCGGCGGAGGAACACTCGCCTTAAGCGGCGTTCAAGCCTATACCGGGGTCACAACGATCAATGCCGGAACATTAGCGTTAAGCGGCGATACGACGCTTGCCGGCGATCTTACGAATGCGGCGGCGGGGATCCTGGATCTCGGGCTGAACACTTTGACGCTTGCCGGCAACTATAAGCAGGACGCGGGCGCTCCGGTTTTAAATGTAACCATTAGCGGGGCGGCGAATGGTTATATCAATGCAACCGCAACCGGAAATGCCACTTTTTTTGACACGGGGACGATCCATGTGACTCTTAGCGGAAGGATCAAGAACGGTCAAACATTTACGATCTATGATGCTTTAAATGGGGCGATGGATTTTTCAGCTCTAACCGTGACGAGCGGGGACAGCAGAGTTAGTTTTACGAAAAACACCACGGGCAATGATCTGATCCTGGTCGCGGTGGGTTCCACCGGTTATGATTTTGCCACGGTCTCTACCAACAGCAATACGGACGCTGTCGGTCGGACGCTGGACAAGATTGAGGCGGCGGGAGCAACCGGCGATATGGAATACGTCCTTGATGAGCTGAACGGGATGAGTTCTGATGCGGAAGTTGCCGGGGCGATCTCGACGATGGAGCCGGACGTGAGTTCGGGAGTGACGCAAGGCAGCCGTATTCTGACGGGCAATTCGTTTAGGATGATCAGTAACCGGCTGGGGGGTGCGCGGAACATGGGCGCTGTCGGCTCTGGGATGTCAAGCGGGGACATGACGAATGGCATGGGTGTTTGGATGCAGGGTCTTGGGAGCAACATGAAGCAGTGGGAGCGCAAGGGGATCGAAGGATTCTCAGCGAACGCCTTTGGGACGACGATCGGCGTGGATAAAGTGATCGACGACCATTTCCGCGCGGGTCTTGCAGGCGGTTATGGTTGGTCGGGCGTGCATTCCAAGCAGCAGGGAAGTCCGTCGGATGACATCAATAGTTTTCAGGGGACGATCTACGGAAGCTATGACTCTCTTGATCTTGTCAAAGCGCGGCAGGGCGGCAAGAAGTCCTATGAGGCGGTGCGCAGCCAGGTTGAGAACTCGTGGTACGTGGACGGGATGTTCGCTT
>JBAXGK010000056.1:0-9641 GCA_037139435.1 Candidatus Omnitrophota bacterium
GCCCGCCTTTTTCAGAAGATCCCCGACCCCGATGCTTCCCAAACCAGTCATGAGAAGCCCTTCATTAGGCGCAGCCGGCGGCGGCACAATTTCCGCCCCGGAAACTTTAGGCACCGCGACTTCGCCTGTTGCCTCCGCGAACGCAGCCCCCGGGATGAGAAACATCCCTATCAGAAAAATCCCTAAAAACCAACGCCTGATCCTGTTCATGATTTTCTCCTTTTCTGCGTTCGTATTTAAACGGACCGAAGTCACCCGATCGCTACTTCACCCACTTCGCCGGTGCGGATACGAAAACATTCTTTGAGATCGAGAACGAAGATCTTGCCATCCCCAACATGTCCCGTCCGCGAGCCTTCTTTGATTGCATCCACCGTCGCCTTCACGAAGGCTTCATTGACCGCGATCTCAAGCTTCACTTTTCGGAGGAGCCTTCCTGCTTCTTTATGACCGCGATAGACCTCCGCAATGCCCTTCTGACGCCCGCGCCCCAAAACGCTCGTGACCGTCACAAGGTGAATCTCTTTTTCTTCAAGAATTCGGAGCACTTCATCGACCCGGTCCGGTTGGATCACTGCAATGATGTATTTCATGATACGCCTCCCTTTTTCTCGTTAGTCTAAGATGGTGTAGCCGGACTCACGATGTTGTGTGAGATCCAACCCGATGCGTTCTTCGTCCTCGGAGACGCGCAGACCGATGACAGCCTCTACGATCTTCAGAAGAACAAAAGAGACGATGAATGAATAAATAATGGTGACAACCACAGCCTTGAGCTGGACGAGAAAAAGTCCCGGGTTCCCGTAAAAAAGCCCGTTATTTCCGGCCGGATTAACCGCCTTCGTGGCCCAAAGACCCGTGGCCAATGCGCCCCAGATCCCGCCAACGCCATGCACGCCAAAAGCGTCCAGCGAATCGTCATAGCCGAATTTTGTTTTGACTACGGCGACGAAGAAATAGCAGATCACGGAGACCCCGACACCGATCCAAATCGCGTCCATGGGGCCGACGAATCCTGCCGCCGGCGTAATAGCCACAAGACCGGCAACAGCGCCGGTGATCATGCCAAGCATGGTGGGCTTCTTGCTAATCTTCCATTCCAACAAGGACCAGGTAAGACCTGCGGCTGCGGCGGCCACATGTGTCACCACAAGCGCGCTCGTGGCAAGACCGTTGGCGCCTAAGGCACTCCCACCATTAAACCCGAACCAGCCGAACCATAAAATGCCTGCGCCGAGCACCGCAAACGGAAGGTTGTGCGGAGGCGACATATGGCTGGGATAGCCTTTTCTCTTACCCAGCACAAGAGCACAAACCAGAGCCGCGACGCCGGCATTAATATGGACCACTGTACCGCCGGCAAAATCCAGAGCACCTGAATTACGTAGGAATCCTCCCACGCCCCACACCCAATGACAGACAGGGTCATAAACGAATGTGGCCCAAAGGAGCGAGAATACCACGAACGCGGAAAATTTCATGCGTTCCGCGAAGGCGCCCAAGATCAAGCCCGGCGTGATGATGGCGAACATCGCTTGATAGATCATGAAAGCTTGATGCGGGACTGTCGCCGAGTAATCCACGAAAGGTTCAATCCCGACACCATGAAGACCCGCCCAGCTCAAGCTCCCAATAAGTCCTTTGATGTCCGGCCCGAACGAAAGGCTGTAGCCAAAGATCACCCATTGAAGCGTGATGATGCACATCAGCATAAAACATTGCATGAGCACCGAAAGCATGTTCTTCTTGCGGACCAAACCGCCGTAAAAGAACGCCAGGCCTGGTGTCATGAGTAATACGAGTGCCGCAGACATCAGCACCCAAGCTGTATCGCCTGTGTTGATGACGGGAACGACCGCGTCTGCGGCCAGCGCCAGCTTGGAGACTCCCATGAGGACCATGAACCCGGTTATTCCTAAAAACCACTTTCTTAGTTGTCTCATCATTTGCCCCTCCTTTTTAAAGTCATCTTTTAACGCAACGAATTCGTACGACACTTTTGTATTTTTTAGCCCATAAAAGCCTTTTCATTCATGCCCACTAGGGGATGTGCAAAAGGCGTGCCAAGTTTTGGAAATAGGGCAAAAGAGCAGAAGATATTTTTTTTGGCGTGGGGTGGGGGGGATTTCCATGAGAGCTCAGAATGATCCCGCTGCAGTAAACGCATCGGGACAGCCCTTTTTGCCTATTCCCTAAAAAAAAGGCCTTCCTGTGTGGAAGGCCTTCACATTTTTCGTGGCAAAAAGGGCGAAAAGGCGAGCCCCTCAGGGGATGAGGAAGCTCGCCTGCCTTGCCCTCTTATAAAAATTAACGGTTGGCAAGACTGGCCCTAATAACCGTTAATTTAAAAAATATATCAGGGCCTGCCTTGCCCTATTCGCGATTGATCAGAAGAAAATAGAGAACAATAGGACTATCCTTGTCTCCGATTTCATTTCCTGAATGGTGACAAGGATTGCCCCAATCTCAGCACCGCTTCGACTGATTGGTATTGGGACTAACCCGGCTTTTCATCAAAGACTTGATGAAAAGCCAGGGATTGCCCTATTTTTTACAGTTTGAAGAGCATTTCCGCGTAGGTCGGGACCGGCCAAAGATTTGCCGGCATCAACCCTTCCAGCGCATCAATATCCTTACGCAACTCACTGGCCGCAACAACTACCTTGTCACGGAAAGCTTCAGCGCGTTTAACCATATCCTTCACTGCATGCGCCTTCTCGATCGCTTCTTCGAGCACCGCGAGTTTCTCATTGGCCGACTCCAAAAGATCCGTAACCTTGCCGAGGAGCTCTTTCTGAACCTTGGCGGAACCCGAGACAGACTTCAACTGCGCGATCGTCTTGGCAAGATCCTTGGTGAATTCGATGACCGCGGGCACATACTGCCGCTTCACCATATGCACCGCTGCCTGAGCCTCGATATTCACATGTTTCACATAGATCTCGAGATAGATCTCATAGCGGGAATGGAGCTCCTCCTTGGAAAGGACTTTGTATTTCTCAAAGAGCTTCACGGCTTCCGGCGTTGCCATCGAAGCGAGAGCCTCGACACCTGTTTTAACGTTCGGAAGACCGCGTTTCTTAGCCTCTGCCACCCACTCGTCCGAGTAGTTGTTGCCGTTAAAAATGACTCGCCCGTGCTTTTTCATCGCGTCCCGGATGATCGCCGTAGCTTCCTTGTGGAGACCACTTTTCCCAGCCTTCTCTAGACGCGTTGCGATCTCATCAAGTGCTTCCGCCGCGATCACGTTGATGATAATGTTCGGGCCAGAGATGGACGCCGAGGAACCGACCATGCGGAATTCGAACTTGTTCCCGGTAAATGCAAACGGCGACGTCCGGTTACGGTCCGTATTGTCCTTCGGCAGCTGCGGCAAGGAATCCACGCCGACTTGCACAAAGTACTGTGCGCGGTTCGCGACTTTCTTGCCGTGGGCAATCGCTTCCAGGATCTCCGTAAACTCTTCCCCCATAAAAATGGAGATGATCGCTGGAGGCGCTTCGTTCGCACCCAGGCGAAGATCGTTCCCTGGGTTCCCGCAGCTGGCGCGCAATTTTGCCGCATGACGGTCCACCGCCATGATCATCGCGCTCACAAAGATCAGGAATTGTTCGTTCTCGGCAGGGGTTCTCCCCGGCTCTAGAAGATTCTGTCCATCATCGGTCGAAAGCGACCAATTGTTATGCTTGCCGGAACCGTTCACACCCGCGAATGGTTTTTCATGAAGGAGACATACAAGATCATGGCGAAGAGCCACTTTCTGCATCGTTTCCATCACAAGCTGATTGTGGTCGGCCGCGATATTGGTCGTGGAAAAGATCGGCGCCATTTCGTATTGCGCGGGCGCGACCTCATTGTGCTTCGTCTTAGAGGAAATGCCCATCTTCCAAAGCTCGATATCCAGATCCCTCATAAAATCGGCAATGCGATCCTTGATCGCACCGAAATACTGGTCCTCGAGCTCCTGCCCCTTTGGAGCAGGCGCGCCAAAAAGCGCTCGCCCAGAGACGATGAGGTCGAGACGCTTTTCATAGCATGTTTTATCGATCAAAAAGTATTCCTGCTCCGGACCGACGGTCGAGGTCACACGCTTGACGGTTTTATTGCCAAGTGCCTTCACGACACGGACCGCCTGTTTGGAAACGGCTGCCATGGAACGAAGGAGGGGTGTTTTCTTGTCCAGAGCTTCGCTCGTATAGGAGCAAAACGCCGTCGGGATGCATAGCGTCACATTGTCTGAAGCATCGGTCTTGAGGAACGCTGGGGACGTACAGTCCCAAGCCGTATAGCCGCGCGCTTCGAACGTGGAACGCAAACCTCCGCTTGGGAAAGACGACGCGTCCGGCTCCCCCTGCGTCAGCTGTTTCCCGGAAAACTCCATAATGACACTGCCGTCTTCAGTCGGCGCAATAAAGGAATCGTGTTTTTCCGCAGTTCGTCCCGTCAAAGGCTGGAACCAGTGCGTGTAATGCGTCGCGCCCTTCTCGATCGCCCAGTCTTTCATCGCGCTTGCGACGACGTTGGCAACGTCGAGGGAAAGGGGCAGCCCTTCCTGGATGGTCCTCTTCAAGGCTTTGTAGGTGTCCCTCGGAAGTCTTTCCTTCATCACCCGGTCATTAAAAACATTGCTTCCAAAAATTTCCGTTACATCGATCTGCTTGTGCATACCAACCTCCCCTTTTTTGTGTAAAGAATAAGGTGCAAGTTCCATGCCAACTTGAAATTAAAGAATGTCGAGGGATTATACCGTCAAAGGCGTCTTGAACATACAAAATTGTATACCCTTTTTTCCACGAGCCTACAAAATTGTAGCTTTATTTGAGGCCCTGATTCTCATCAAACATAAGAGCAACGGCAATCAGGCCCAGCCCTGCCACCCTTTTAACTTTTAACCAGGACGGGACAGGCCGTAGATTTTGACCTTGTACCCCAGAATCCGCTCGGTAACCCCGAGGATCTTGGCCGCCTTGCGCTGGTTTCCTCCGGTTCTTTTGAAGGCTTCCTGGATCAACTTCTTTTCGAGCCGCTCGACAGCACTCGGAAGATCTCCGGAGACACCCTCGCCTTTTTCTTCAACCAAGGACTCGGGGGTCTTGAGCTGGATCGTGACCGGATGGCCTTTAGGTCCCGGGATCGGAAAAAGATCGGCTTCGATTGTATCGGTCTTGCAATGAATCACCGCCCTCTCGATCGCGTTCTCAAGCTCCCGGATATTACCAGGCCAAGCGTAGCCCATCAGGTACTCCATGGCCTCGTCGGAGACATACTTTACTTTTTTTCCGTTCTCAAGAGCCGCCTTTTTTAGAAAATGCGCGACGAGAAGCGGAATATCTTCCCGCCTTTCTCTTAAAGATGGCAAAAGGATCGGGACCACATTAAGCCGGTAATAAAGGTCTTCTCGAAACTGCTTTTCCTGGATCGCCTTTTCGAGATCGCGGTTTGTGGCCGCGATGACCCGCACATCCACGTGGATCGTTTGGGTCCCGCCCACGCGCTCGAATTCTCTTTCTTGGAGCGCTCGCAGAAGCTTGACCTGCGTCGAGGCTGAAATATCACCGATCTCATCGAGGAAGAGAGTCCCTCCGTCCGCCATCTCAAAACGTCCCAGCTTCCTTGCGGCTGCCCCGGTAAAGGCACCCTTTTCATACCCAAAAAGCTCACTCTCCAAAAGCGTTTCCGGCAATGCCGCACAAGAGACTTTCACAAACGGACCTTTGGCGCGATGACTTCCATAATGGACTGCATGCGCCACCAGCTCTTTCCCGGTTCCCGTCTCTCCCCGCAAAAGCACGGTCGAGCGCGTCTGGCTCACCATGTCGATGGCCTCATAGACTTCTTCCATGCGCTTGCTTTTACCGATAATGTTGGCCGGATGAAATTTCTTAGCAAGCTCGCGCTTCAGTTCGACATTCTCAAACTGGAGCTTCGCTTTTTCTTTTTCGCGCAGCCGGTAACTCGCAACGGTTTGCGCGAGAATAGAGCTAATGATGGTCAAAAGCCTCAAGTCCTCGTCCAGAGAGACATTGCCTTCGAAAAGGCGGTCCACACTCAACGCCCCGATGGTCTCCTGATCGATCTTGATGGGGACACAGATAAATGCAATTCGGTTGCGACGGAAATCCTTCCGTGCGCCGGTACGGTTAAGGAAAAGCGGCTCTTCCCCGATATTCGGAACGGCGATCGGCTCTCCCGCCTCCACGACCTTTCCGGTGATCCCTTCCCCGACCTTGTAGCGGCCTTTCTTTTTGGCCTGATCGTCCAGGCCATGGGCGATCTCGATCGTGAGGCTCTCGCCGTCAGCATCCAGAAGCGTTAGGGTTCCACGATGCATGCCCATTTTTTCCTGAAGAACATCCAACGCCTTTCTCATTCGCTCTTCGATCGGGAATGGTGCCGTCATGTGCCGGGTGATCTCATAGAGCACACTGAGCTCTTGGATCTCACGCTGAAGTCCTACGGAGGGTTTTGTTTTTTCGCTGCTCATAGTTTTTTTAAATTACTTCATAAAGATAGAATTGGAGACGACCTAGGGCCTGCCCTACCCTCATTCCAAAACTTAAAGCTTGGTAGGACTGGTCCTGATTACCTTTATTTCAAAATCAATGAGAATCAGGGCCTGTCGCTCACGCCGTAGAGAACGATGCCCGCGCGATTGGCTTTTTCCACAAAGATATCTTTACCGATAAAAAGGGTCTTATGAGCTTCGAAGGCAAATGCCTCGGCCTTGGCTTCGATCAGCCCCTCCAGGGTCTTCAAGCCTACCGCCGGCACATCAAAACGCATATCCTGGTTCGGCTTGGCGATTTTCACCACAATGATCTTGCCGCGTCCGAGCGCTCCGCCGCGGCGTATCGCTTCGTCGGTGCCTTCAATGGCCTCAACCGCGAGCACAGCCTTATTCTTCACGACCACCGTCTGTCCGATGTCAGCACCGGCGATCTTTTGCGCCATCTCAAAACCAAAATCGATATTGTCCATGATCGACTGGGAGGGCTTCTTTTTTCCGAGTAATCCCGGTCCCGGCATCATGTCTTTGAGAAGACAGGTCGAGTCCTGGAGCACAATGCCTTTTTTAAAGAGGTAATTCGCGATACCGCCGAGGAGAGAATCGTCTTTGTGGTCCTTCAGCTTCACCAGGACCGCCATCATATCGAGATCAAGCCGCACGTTTTCCTTAAAAAAACGCACTTTTTCAACCTTGCCAGCCATGATGGCTTCGTGAGCGCCTTCGTCTTTGAGAAATTTTGAAAGCTTTTTAAGTTCGCCCACCTTCACCCATGAAAAAGCATCCGAGAGTTTCTCCAGAACGGGGTCAGCTTCCTGCTCGATCGCACAGATCACGACCCGGTATCCCGCCCGCTTGGCCTCTTCCGCCACCAGGATGGGAAAACGCCCATTCCCCGCGATGATCCCCATGGTTTTCATGACAGCGTTCTCTGGTTGGTCTTGCAGAAAGTTATCCGCAAATGCCCCGTTCGGACTTCTCCAAGAAATCAACGATCGTCTGAATGGAAGGACTTGAGGGAATGTCTTGCTGGATCTGCTTGATGACGTTCTTTAAGATGAGACCCGACTTGAAGATGATCTTGAAAGCTTTTTTGATGGACGATTTTTCTTCTTGGGTAAATCCCGCACGGTCCAGACCCACGGAGTTTATCCCGAAAGCATGCGCCGGATGACCGTCGACCATCATAAAAGGCGGAATGTCTTGCACGACCTTGGAACATCCCCCCGTGATCGACAATTTCCCGATCCGGACGAATTGATGGACCGCGGAGAGGCCTCCGATGATCGCTTGGTCCTCTACGATCACGTGGCCCGCGAGCGTCGCGTTATTGGCAAGCGTTGCGCCATTATGGATAATACAGTCATGAGCCACATGCGCGTAAGCCATCAGGAGATTGTCGTTCCCGATCACCGTCTCGGTCCCATTCAGAGTCCCGGGATTCAGAGTCGCGTATTCACGGATCGTGTTACGGTCACCGATCTTGAGATAACTCACGCCTCCATCGGCTTTTTTATCTTGGGTAAGACTGCCCACCACTGCGCCGGTAAAGATCTCGTTATCTTCGCCAATCGTGGTGTGTCCCTCGATCGTCACGCGTGGCCCAACTTTCGTGCGCGCTCCGATCTTCACCGTTGCCGCGATGATGGCCCAAGGGCCGATCTCCACCCCTTCGCCCAAAACGGCGTCCGGATGAATAATCGCGGTAGGATGGATCATTCCCGGTCGACCACTGCGAACTTCACATCCGCTTCGCATACAAGTTTTTCCCCCACATAGGCTTTACCGGCACATTGGCCGAACTTGGAACGTTTCTTCAGGACCTCGACCTCCATCCGAAGGGTATCCCCTGGAAGGACCGGACTGCGCCATTTAACGGCATCCACGCTCATGAAATAGGCGATCTTGCCCCGATTCTCGGGTTCGCCCAGCATGACCACCCCGCCAACTTGCGCCATCGCTTCCACGATCAGCACCCCCGGCATCACGGGATGTCCCGGAAAATGCCCTTGAAAGAAATAATCGTTCATGGTGACCTGTTTGAAACCGGTCGCCCGCGTCCCCGGTTCGAAATTCTCGATCCGATCCACAAAAAGGAACGGGTAGCGATGCGGAATGATCTTCTGAATCTCTTCCACATTCAGTGTTTTGGAGAGGGGTTTGGATTCAACGGGAGTGTTCATCATCAGTTTCCTCACGAGTTCAACGTTAAGAGCATGACCGCTCCGGGAAGCAATCACGTGCCCACGGATGAATTTTCCGCATAAAAAGAGGTCCCCCAGGATATCCATCATCTTGTGGCGACAGGCTTCGTTCTCAAACCGCAAAGTATTCTGGAGGGGTTTGTTCTTTTCAAAAATGAGCGTGTTGGAAGGATTCGCCCCTTTACCAAACCCCTGGGAGAGTAAAAGCTCCGCCTCTTTTTTAAGGCAAAACGTGCGAGCCGATGCTAGCTCCCGTTCAAAGATCTCCGGCATGATCGGAAGCGACAGATACTGATCCAGAAGATCCGCATCCCGATAATTGAGCATGTAAGAGATCGAGAATGAATCGGCGGGCAAGATCACGATCGACTGATCGCCCTGATCAATGTAGACAGGCGTCTTGACCACCAAGAATTTCCGTTCCGCGCTCTGTTCCTCCAAACCTGCGGCGATCAGGGATTTCGTGAACTCCAGGGCACTTCCGTCCATCCCGGGAACTTCATCTCCGTCGATTTCCACCAAGGCGTTATCGATCCCAAGGCCATGGAAAGTAGCCATGAGATGCTCGATCGTACGAACACGCCCCGTCCCAACCAAGATCGCGGTTTGACGCATCTCGTCGGAACAGACGCTCTCGATCGAAGCCTTGACCTTAAGATCCGGAGCGAGATCGACGCGGCAAAAAAGTATCCCGGAATTTTCCGAAGCTGGGCGCACACACACCGTCACCTTTCGACCGGTATGGAGCCCCGTCCCTTCGAAAACAGCCTGGTTTTTAAGAGTTCTTTGTTTCATCGTTCTCAGACTTAGGCCTTCTTATATTTCTTCGCAAGTTCCGCGGAGACCTGGGCCGTGACGTCAAAAGACTTTTTCTGGGCAAGAAGTACGCGCTTATTGAAGATCATGTCATAACCACCCTTAGCCGAGAGGTC
>JBAXGK010000057.1:0-9638 GCA_037139435.1 Candidatus Omnitrophota bacterium
TGCTTTATGTCACGGCGACCACCGGGATTGGCATGCTCATTTCAAGTTTCACCGCCAGCCAGGTCGCGGCCGTCTTTGTCACCGCGATTCTCGCCATGACGCCGACTATTCAGTTCTCGGGCTTGCTGCAACCGGTCTCAACGCTTATGGGGAAGGCCAAGCTGATCGGTTCTCTCTGGCCGACCACTTACTACATGCACTCGAGTGTGGGAGCCTATACCAAGGGACTCCGTCCGGGTCTCATGATGCAGGATGTCATTTTTCTAGCCTGCTGCATTCCGATCTTTTGGGCGATCAGCATGCTCGGACTTAAAAAGCAGGAGAAATAGCCGTGACGTCACTCTTGAATATTTTTTGGCTCGGTCTCAAGGAGATCCGCAGTTTGCTCAGTGACAAGGTGATGCTCGTGTTCGTGATCTACGCGTTCACGTTCGCGATCTATGTTCAGGCGACGGGCACTTCGAACGAAGTCAACAACGCCTCGATCGCTTTTGTGGATGAGAATAACTCCACTTTATCGAAGGAGCTGATCAATGCGTTTTACCCGCCGCGTTTCCAGATACCTGAAAAGATCAACGCAAGCGAAGTGGAAGACGACATGGATAAGGGTCTCTATATGTTCGTCGTCGCGATCCCTCCGCGGTTCGAGGACGATCTTCGGGCTGGGCGGAACCCGGAGATCCAGATCAATATCGACGCAACGGCCATGCAGCAAGCTGGGGTCGGCACGACTTATATCAAGAGCATCATCAACAAGCGCATCTTAAATTTTTTGAAGCGAACGGATGAGGATCAATCCGCGCCCGTCACGCTGATCATTCGCAAGCTTTTCAATCCGAATGGGACGGCCGCCTGGTTTTTGAGCGTGGTGGCTATTATCAATCAGATCTCTCTCTTGACGATCGTTCTGACGGGTGCCGCGGTCATCAGAGAACGCGAACATGGGACCCTGGAGCATTTGCTTGTGATGCCGCTCACCGCCTTTGAGATCGCCATGGCCAAGGTTTGGGCCAACGGCCTCGTAATCCTTCTTGCGACGGCGATCTCTCTTTTTGGAGTGGTCGAAATGGCGCTAAAGGTGCCGTTCGCCGGTTCGCATCTGCTGTGGTTCTTCGGAGTGGTCCTCTACCTTTTTTTTGCGACAGCGCTCGGAATCTTCCTCGGGACGATCTCGCGGTCCATGGCGCAGTTCGCGCTTTTGAACATTCTGGTGGTCCTTGTGCTGATGCTCCTCTCCGGCGGGTCGACCCCTGTCGAAAGCCAGCCCGGATGGCTCCAGAATATCACTTTCTTTTTACCCTCAAGACATTTTGTCAGTTTCTCTCAGGTGATCATTTATCGGGGAGGCGGTTTTAGCGCGGTCTGGCGTCAATTCCTGATGGTCAGTGCGGTCGGTCTCGGATTTTTCATTTACAGTCTTGGACTTTTCCGGAAATCGATCGCGGTAACGAAATAGATCCTTGTTCAATCTCGACTTAGCCGGATGCAACAGGTATAATTCTGAAAATTCCCGGAGTGGTCTTTTTGATCTTTTTCGATATCTTACAAAGGGGGATGTAAAATGAAGTTCGCAACAGCCTTCCTCATCCTTGCAATCTTGGTTTCCGGCTGCGCGATCGGTCCCCGATATCGCGAGCCCATCATGGAGCTACCGCAAACTTACCGTAGTTACAAAACTCTGGATCAAGGGGAGTCGATGGTGAACCTGCCGTGGTGGAAGGTCTTTAACGACAAGACCCTGCAGGAACTTATCCGCGAGACCCTGGTCAATAACTATGACCTGCGTGCCGCAGCCGCTCGCGTGGATGAGGCCCGTGCCATGGTCGGTGTGACCCGTTCGCAGATTTTCCCGCAAACGGATCTGACAAGCGGTGTTTCGCGAGACCGGAATTCGCAGGTGCTTAATCCGTTTCTTCCACGCTTAACCTCCACGATGACCGGCGGCTTCAGCACGGCGTGGGAATTGGACGTTTGGGGGAAGATCCGTCAGGCCATTCGTGCTTCCAAAGCGGAATATTTAGCGACGGAAGACGCGCGCCGGGGTGTGATGGTGACGCTTGTCTCAGATGTCGCCAGCACTTATTTCACCATTCTGGAGCTGGATCTGCAACTTGCTATCGCCCAAAAAACCCTTAAGACCCGCAGTGACAACCTCGATCTTTTTGAAAAGCGTCAGCGCGGCGGAACGGCTTCCGGGCTTGAAGTTGCGCGCGCCAAGGCCGATTACGAACAAACGGCGGCCAATATCCCCGATCTGGAACGTCAGATTGAGATCCAGGAAAACAAACTTTCGGCATTGCTGGGCCGGAATCCAGGATCGATCTCCCGGGTTGAAGATATTTCCAAGGAAGGATTTACCCCGAGCCTTCCTGGGGCAGGTCTTCCTTCCGAAATATTAAAGCGCCGTCCCGATATTATGGAAGCCGAACAGCTTTTAAGGGCTGCAAACGCGTCCGTAGGGGTTAAGGTCGGGGAATTTATGCCGCAGATAAATTTGACCAATTTTGTGGGAGGGGGCGGTGAGAGGCCTTTCCAGATCTTTAACGGGAAGGGATATACGTGGTCGATCGGCGGCAATGTGGACATGCCCCTTTTCAAGGGCGGAAAGAATGTTTACAACTACAAAGCTGCTCAGGCGAAATGGCAACAGGCGGTTGCGTTTTACAAACAGACCGTGATCGGGGCGTTCCGTGAAGTGGCGGATGCTCTGGCGGATATCGAAAAATTAAAGGCCGTACGGGTCGAACAGGAGAAACAAGTCGCCGCCCTGGCCGAGGCGGTGAAGCTTTCCATCGCCCGTTATGAGGGCGGGCTGTCCAGCTACCTTGAAGTTCTGGATGCGGACCAGCAGTATTACGGGGCTCAAAATGATCTCGCTCGCACGCTCGGTTCTCAGCTCGTTGCCTATGTTCAGCTTTACCGCTCACTCGGCGGCGGCTGGCAGCGGGAAGGGAAGACCCCCTAGCGATTCTCGTATTTTTTTGATAAATATATAAGATGTCACGCGAACGATCGCGGGTTGCAGCCACGTGAATCCTTTAACAGATGGGAGGAGCGCTATGAAAACGGTTCAATGGGGCATAGTTTTCGTGCTGTTTGTTCTCACCGGATGCGCGACTACCGAGATCCACACAGACTACGATTATAAAGCAGATTTTTCCGCGCTCAAAACCTTTGCCTGGGTCCCCGATATGAAGCAGGAGTCCCAAGACCCCCGGGTCGCCAATGAGGTCACGGATGCCAAGATCCGGAGCGCCGTGGAAAAAGCTCTGATCGCGAAGGGGTATCAAATGACCGATGCGGGGCAGGCCAATTTTTGGGTGGCTTATCAGGCCGCGATCGAGGAAAAATTCGACGCAAGGATGACCAATTATCCCTACACCACTCCGTCTACGAGGAACATCGCGAACGGGAATTACGCGCAAGATCTGACATGGGCTTACGGCGGATCGAAGACTTTTTTGAGTCATTACGAAGAGGGGACGCTGATCCTGGATATCGTGGATCCCCAAGGGAAGAAGCTGATGTGGCGAGGAACGGCCCAGGCCACTCTCGAGGGAGGCCGAGATTCGGCGAAAAAGGACGCGCGCCTGAATGCGGGGATCCAAAAGATCTTCGCGACCTTCCCCCCGAAATGATTTCGAGGGTGCTCTAGTTCTTCAAAAAGAGAGGATCTGATGAAAGGTAAGGCTTTTTTCTACAGTTTTAAGACCCGGGTCACGCTGGTTCTTATCCTCGCGATGGTCTCTGTGATGGGACTGAATAATTTGTTCGTCTACCGATTCAATCTCGTTTCTCATTTCGAGCAGCTACGCCGTTCTCTGACGATTATCGCCCAAACCGCGACCATGGCGGTGGATGAGGAGATACTTCAGAAGATTCCTTTAACGAAAGAGGGTGTCGAGAGCTCCGCTTATCGTGAGGTGGCCGCGAAGCTCCGAAAAATCCTGGAAATGAACAGGCCGCTTCAATATTGCTATATTCTCACAACGACAACCACTCCCGGGAAATTGCAATTTTGGGTTGATGTCGAGGCGACCGATCTGAAGGTTCCCAGGAAGAAAGGTTCCGCCCGTCCAGGAGATTTTTATTATGCGAGTCGCTTTCCGGAAATGCTGAAAGGTTTTACGGCGCCTTCCGCGGACCGGAAATTACAAACGGATTCGTGGGGAGTGACGCTTTCCGGCTACGCCCCGATCAGGGACAAGAACGGAAACGCGATTGCGATCTTGGGTGTGGATATTCTGGCGGATGATATCGCCAAAATGCAGCAAGAGATACGAAGGCGTATGGTGGTGGCGCTCTTTGCGGGAATTTTATTTTGCGGCGCGCTCGGGATCTTGTTCGCTGGAAGCGTTTCCAATCCGGTGCGAAGGCTTACGGAGGGTACGCGCCAGCTGGCCGGGGATAATCTTGATTACCGGGTCGAGGTGCGTTCACGGGATGAGATCGGGGAGCTCGCGGATTCATTCAACAAGATGGCCGCGAGCCTCGCAGAATCGCGGCAGCGTCTTCAAAATTATTTTTTCAAAGTGACTCAGTCGCTTGTGCGGGCGCTCGAGGCCAAGGACCCCTACACACAAGGTCATTCGGAGCGCGTGGCGGATCTGGCGCGGAAGGTAGCGCTGGAACTCAAGGTGAGCCCGGAAAAAGCGGAAATGATCTGGTATGTGGCGGAGTTGCATGATATCGGAAAACTTGTGATCTGCGAGTCGATCCTGAACAAAAAAGAAAAACTGACACCTGAAGAATGGAAGATCCTTCAGGGACATCCCGCGACCGGCGAAAAGATCCTCAAGTCGGTTTTGGATGAGGAGCTTTTACGCGTGATCCGTTCGCACCACGAGCGCGTGGATGGGACAGGTTACCCTGACGGTCTCAAAGGTGATGCGATCGATCTTTCGTCGCAGATTGTTTCCATCTCCGATGCCTATGACGCGATGACCTCCATCCGATCTTACCGGCGGCCGTTGACTCCGGAGAGCGCCGCCCGCGAAATCGAACGCGCGAGCGGGACCCAATTCCGTCCCGAGGTCGTCAAAGCATTCCTCAAAGTAATCGGCCGCCCTGGTTTTCAGGCGGGCCGCGCCTTATAGAGAGCCGGATCCATTCGATGAAAAAAAGCATCTTTGTCCTCATGCTGTGTGCCCTTGCTGTTTTCCCGAATCTTGGGGAATGCAACGTTTCTCCTTCTCGCGGTCTTTTCGTTTCCCTGATTCAGAACCCGCCGACGCTTTCAAGCCGTGAAGCCATGAGGAGACTTGTCGATTTCGCGAAGAAAGCCAAGATCAAGATCCTCTTTGTCCAGATCTACCGGGCAAATCAGGCATGGTTTCCTTCCAAGGTGGGAGATTCTGCGCCGTATGAAGCCGCCAGGAAGACGTTGGGAGAAGATCCTTTAGCGTTTCTCATCAAAGAGGCGCATGGCGCGGGGATCGAGGTGCATGCCTGGCTCAATATGCTGAGTTTGAGCGCCAATGAAAAGGCTCCGCTTCTCAAAAAATACGGACCCGAGATCCTCACAAAAAATCTTGAAGAGAAAAAGACGCTCGAGGATTACAAGATCGATAGCCAGTATTTTCTCGAGCCGGGGGATACGCGCGTGCGCAAAGAACTCGTCGCGGTGGTAGAAGAGATCCTCCGGGCCTATCCGAAACTCGACGGTCTTCAATTTGATTACATCCGCTATCCGGACAGCCATCCGCGGTATGGTTATACCCCGATCAACATGGACCGCTTTAAGCGGTCGACCGGTCTTAAGAAGATCAAAGAGGGAAGCCGGGCCTGGAATGACTGGAAGCGCGCTCAGGTGACGGAACTTCTGAAGCTTCTTGTCAAGAAGGCGCGGGCACTTCGCCCGCACATTCAAGTGTCCGCGACAGGGTGCATGTCCTACGCCCGGGCGCTTCATGAGGCGTTCCAGGACTGGCCGTCCTGGGTGAATACCGGCTTGGTGGATTTCGTGACCGTCATGAATTATTCCGCGGACCCAGAGGAATACGCGCGCTGGAACGCCGTGGCACTAAGCAAGGTTTCGGCTCCTGGGAAATTATATTTTGGAGCTCCGGCATACAAGCTTGTGAAAATGACAAAGGTTTTTAAAACGGAATGGCAGTCTTGCGAAAAATCGGGCGCTGCGCTTTGCGCTGTGTTTCATTACGGCAGTCTGCTTGAAAATGTTGCCCTCGAAGAACCCTTGCTCATCGAAGGGTAGCGCGAGGAAAAAGGAGAAAGGGCATGGGAATAACGGAAAAAAAGGGATCTTTGGGAATGAAAAGGAAACCTTTTGCAATCATCCTGATTTGTGTCATGAGCGTCATAAAAGGTCTTGAAAGCATATATTACCTATTTGCGCTTGGTTTTTTACCGTGGGTACCCGTTCATATTTCTCGAATAATCAATAATACTCCTACTGAAAGGGGTGTTTTCTTTGAGTACATTGCCCTTGTGTCCACAATTATCCCGGTCGTTTTAATTATGGTGGTAGCAGCTCTTTTTTTGTGGGCAGCTGCTTCCGCTTATAGGCTTAAAGGAAGAACGCTGAATATCGTAGCGGCTGCGTTAGGCTTAATGTCGTCCGTCAAATTTCTTCCCTATGCTTTTGCGGCAGACCTTCGTAGCGAAACGGCATTTGGGATTGTTTCCGTCAAAGTAATAACCCCCCTTTTCGTATTCTATTTTATCTGGGCGATATGCTATCTCGCTCGCGCCGGTTGCTTCGCGGACACTAAAAAACAACCATGCGTCTAATAAACTCGGAATTAGCTGGGGGGCGTTACGGGATCGTAAGGCGGATGCTGGTCAGCTTTGTTTTTCTGACCGCGGTTCTTTTTTTTACGACCCATGCTTTGTGCAGGGTCCTTTCGGTTGATGCGCGGGATTATTTTGGTCTGCAGCTTTCGGAGGATGTTCTCTCTCAATACCGGCACTTGAAGAAATATGTCGAGCGGCCGCTTGAGGATTGGCAGGCTTATGATTCAATGCAAAAAGTTTTTCCTGAAGGAGTGCTTTTCCCCCTAGCATTTTTGAATTATGCCGTCACTGAAATGGCGCTCTCCGAGGACCCTGCTTTCTCGAAAAAAGAAGCGGCGGAAGTTCTGAGCCGAACAGTTGAGAAAGCCCTTTCCCGGCACGTTCAGGATGTTATCCTCCAGGCATGGCCGGACTATCAGCTAACTGGGCCCCTGACACCTTCCGTTATTTATCGCGGGCATTTAAACCTGATGTTAGGCAATTACCGGTTGCTCTCAGGGGATAATCGTTATGATGAGCTCCACCGAAAGCTGACGGAATCTCTTTTTCGCGATTTCAAGGCCAGTCCTTATAAGAATCTCCAATCCTATCCCGGATACTGTTGGCCTGCCGACAATACGGTCGCGTTGGCGTCTCTTCGTGTTTATGATAAAAGTTTCGGGACGGATTATGCGTCCGCAGCCCGAGAGTGGCAGCGTTGGATGGCGGAGCATGCGCTCGACAGGGAAACCGGATTGATGGACTCCCGCCTGAATCCTTGGGACGGGACGTCGATGGCAGGTCCGCGGGGTTGTGCTATGAGTTGGTCCCTTGCCTTCCTCAAAGATGTTCTTCCAGAATTTTCCAAGGAACAGTACAAGCTCTACAAGAAACACTTTTTTTCTCACGGCGGCGGTGTGACCGCTATCCGGGAATGGAAGAGGCACTACCAAGGATATCAGGATGTGGATACGGGGCCGATCTTTTTTGGTTTCGGACTCGCAGCTTCGGGGCTTGGCGCAGCCGCCACAAAAGCTATGGGAGACCAAGAGAGTTTTATCGGTTTGCTTCGGATCGGAGAATCGATAGGATTTCCGCTCCAATGGCGCGGGGAAAAGTTCTATTTTGGCGGATTTTGTTTGTTGGGCGACACGCTGGCTTTGTGGGGAAAGGTTCAGAGGCCCAGTGAGAATAGAAATAATTTTGTCGCGAGGGAGCCCGCTTTTTTCCTCTTGGCCGGGATCTTTTTTGTCGGAGGTTTCTTTTCTGTTTTGAACTGGGCTTTTTTGATGCGCAGGATCCGGCTCTTGAGAGAATGGAAAAAACGGGATGACCTGCTGCTTTTATGCCGGGTGGAACAAAAGGGGAGGCGGGGAGCTTTGTTGGGGTTGGCGTTGTTTGTTTTCCTGCTGATCAGTGCATGTTTTTTGAAAAGTATATACTTTTTTTGTGGGGGCTTAATAGTCATCCTGGGGTTGCTTGAATCGATAGACCGGTTTGACCTGAAAAAGCTAAAAAAAGAGAATCTATTGGTTTGACACGTCCGAAGGAATATAAGAACCCCCTTTATCGAAAGGAAGCGCACATGAATCGAATGGAGTTAGCGAAGAAGTTTTATGCGCAGGCGCAGAGAATGACGATCGGGATGGCGGCCTCAGTCGTGGCTTACGGCGCGATCGGTTTTTATTTGATCAGTATCGGGAAAGCGGGTCCCTCGCTCCTGACCGCCCAAACCTACCCGCTGGCTAAATACGGAGCCCTGGTCCTTTCGGTGCTTGGGGTTTTTGCGATGTGGAAAATAAGCAACCGGATATTCAGCCCGTCTCAGGGAGCCATCCCGGCTTCGGAACGACCCGTGCAAAAGATCTTCTTAAAGACGGTCCTCATGAATGCCGGGGCGGAGCTGCCACTCCTTTTGGGGATGCTCCTTGTTTTTTTTGGTCGGAAGCCTTACGACTATATCCCGTTCGCGGTTGTTTCACTCGCGGGATTTGCGCTTGCGTTCCCCAAAAAAGAACAATGGACGAGCTGGCTCGGGGCGGATTTTTAAAAAGTTCGTAAGGGGTACGGCGTTTCGCGTCCCGCGTAAAAGAATTCGCCGTACTCCGTACGCCGTACGATTTTAGGGGTTAATGAGGCCTTCGAAGAGTTCTTCGGGGGTGAAGCTTCGGATATCGAGGATGGCCTGAAAGATCGGCATGTATTCTTGAAGTTGAACTCCGGTCTCCGCGACCTTAGTGAGATCGATTTGGCGTTCCTTCTGATAGCTTTCCAGGAAAATATTACGCACCTCCTGCCGGACCGTTCCTGAAACTCGTACCGCGATGAAGCACAGGAAAAATCCGATGTCCCACACCCTTTTGTCCTGACGGCCGCAGAACTCCAGATCGGTAAAGTAGACTTTCTGTTCTACCGGCACCCAGATGCAGTTGACGGGTTGAGTGTCGATCAGCGAATAGCCTGCGCGGTGTATCCTGGCCAGGCCGATCGCGGACTGTCGGATCACGGCTTCATCTCCGGGTCCCAGTGCCTGGCGCTCGCCGATCCGTTCCAGGATCGAATCCACGGTTTCGCCGGTGATATGTTCAGTCACCATGACTTTCTCGACGGCGTCATACGCGATGAGGCGCGGGACCGGAACGCCGAGTTCGGTGAGCTGGACGCGGCTCACCATATCGACGGTGAATCGCTCATGGGTCTTGCCGCCGTAAATGGCGGGGAAGGGGCTGACGAAGGCGAGATGCTTGGCCCAGAAGCTGCCGGCATCGAGGAAGATCTTTACGAAGAAGCGGATCTCTTCCCCCGAGGTCTTGTGGCCCGCCTGAAAATCGGGGCGAGGCTCGCCCGTCTTCGCAAGGCGGCAGTGCCAGATCTGGTTGGAATTGCTGACGCCTCCGGAGACGGAT
>JBAXGK010000058.1:0-9634 GCA_037139435.1 Candidatus Omnitrophota bacterium
AAAAATAATCGCGGGCATGATGAAGCCTAGTAGGGGCACGGTCGAAATTACCTGGCGAGCCACGGGGCTCCTGGATCTTGGCGCTGGACTTCAGCCAGAGCTGACCGGCCATGACAACATTTATTTTAACGCAAATTTATTCGGCCTTACTCAAAAACAGATCGATGACATTTATGGCGACATCGAAGCTTTTGCATCTCTGGGTAAGTTTATTTATGCTCCGGTGCAGTGCTATTCTCAGGGAATGTTTGTACGTCTTTCATTCTCAATAGCTATTCATATGAATCCGGACGTGCTCGTCATTGATGATACCTTATCTGTTGGGGATGAACACTTCCAAAAGAAATGTCTAAAAAAAATCTTCGAATTAAAAGAAAGTGGAAAAACTATTGTTTTTGCAACTCATGACATGAGCCTTTTAAAAAAACTGTCACAAAGAGTAATTCTCCTTAAAGAAGGAGGGGTGGTAAGTGACGGACCCATGAATAAAGTCCTACCGCTTTACGCGCAGATGGTGGGAGCAAAACAAGGGGTAGCCGATCTTGAAAAAGGCGGTCTGAGGATTGTGTTTAATAACGGAAAATTATTTTTGAATTGGAACGGACACCTTTTTACTCCTCAAGCCGGGATTTGCGTCAGCATACTCATCAACGGCGCAGGATGCAATGCTTCTGAGGCGGAGTGGCAGGTTGAAAAAAAAGACGGGGGATTTGTAGCTAAAGGCAGTTTTCATCGTTTTGATATAAGCCAAATATGGAAAATAGAGTTAACTGTTGAGGGAAAGATTGTTTTTAATGTGCACTTTGAGGGTAGGGAAGCCATCAACATACAAGAAAGATGTATAAGCGTTATGTTGTCGCATGAATATAAATACTGGCTAACGCTTACGGGAGAAGGAGTTTTCCCCCCCATAGATGAAAAGCAGACCGCTTGGAGCGATGTGTTGGGCGTAGATTCGCCGCCAAACTGTGTTGGCTTAGAAGGGCAGAAAGATACATCTCATTCAGCGCCTTCACTTATTATTAAACAAGTGAATCCTACCCTCGCCAGTCGGCTCAGGCTGATCACTACAGACCATTTTACTAACGCTAGAGTTTTGGAGTATCGAGAAAAAAAGGAGCCAGGCAATATTTCCGCCCAAGATTACTCCTCCCTTGGTTTTTCAGGGGAAATCATTGTTGGAAATGAAAACATGCAAAGTTATTTCCAAGGCGCCAAAAGCGATTATTGTTTAACCGATAGCAATTTAGAACTTATCTTTGAGAAAGGGAAATGTTCGGTCTTTTTTGGCGAGAAAAAACTGACGAAGGCCAGGCACTTAACCACCGCTTTTTATATGAATAACAGATGGCACTCTTCTGAATTGGCATCTTGGGAATGTAGAAAGGAAAATGCGAACAAATTTATCGCCAAAGGGATTTGGCCTGGCCTTGGGATCATCCAGGCATGGACTGTAGAACTCCTGGGAAACAACTCTTTCTCCTGGCTTGTTGAGATGGAAGTAGACAGGGAGGTGGAAATTCCCGAACAGCACCTCTATTTGATGTTTTCGGAAGAGTACGACGTCTTTCAGAGCGACTACGGGCACGGTCGTTTTCCCGAAGGGTTTCTTGAAAACGAAATAGACGTTTTGCAGAAAAGTATCCCCGGAGGCACGATTTCTCTTATGGGCTCCAGCCATACGATTCCTAGCTTTTCCTTAGTGGTTTCTAAGACAAATGGAACATTTATGAAAATATTTAACTCAGACCTATCTTACAGAGCTAGAAATTTGCGCGTTGGGAGGGTTGAGCCGGAAAGTGGAAATAAGTTTTTCAAGGGGAGGCATTTTTGTTTTGAGGTCACAGGGAAGGTGGGAGACACCAACAACCCTTTGATTGTGACCGAAGAAAAAACTTTGAAGAAGGGAAATATAAGTTTTGCTTTTCACAAAGGTTCCGGCAAGATTTTTTGGGGGAATAAGGAGCTGACGAAAAGGTTGGGGATATACACCTCGTTGAATTTCCAAGGGCGTTGGCATAACTCTTCAACTCATGCGGTATGGACTACGGGAGAGGATAAGAAAGGCATGCTGTTTGTAGGGAAATGGCTAAAGGTGCCTCTCATTCAGACCTGGCAGTTTCAATTCGGGGAATCTGACTCAATAAACTGGAAAATGGAACTAAACGTCCAGGAGCCCATAAAGCTGGAACACATTCAGGTAAATATCATGCTCTCAGAATTATACGGAAAGTGGATGGGCCGGGATTCGGGAGGAGAACTCCCCCCCTTTAAAAACGACGGAGGGGATGAGTGGCCGTCGGTTTGGAGCAGCGGACAAATCTCCTCGGAAAGAATAAATTTCGCAAAGATTTTTGGTGGTCAGGAGGGTTTCAGCTTGCCCGCGATAAAGTTTCTTCTTTCAGAAAAGGGAGACCTAAAGCATTCTCTGAATATACTAAATTCCGATATTTGCCACCGCGGCAGGATTTTGCAATGCATGGTAGAGGCAGACGGAGGTGTTTTTCTGCCGGGAAAATATTCTGTTTGTAACTCAACGATAACTCTGGAGAAAGCATAGAGCTAAGGAGTGTGCCGGGCTCTGTCTTTCGCAGTGTTTTTATTAAACGCAGGTATGATCGGCTGGAAAAATGGAAAGAAAAGACGCACTTTTAGGAAAGAATTTGTTATTCTGGCTTTCACGCCAAATAGACTATCCCTTGCTGCCTCCCGACTTTGTTCAGGTCAATTTCACCTTTAAGTGTAATCTGCGATGCAAAATGTGCGATATGCAGAAGCAGATGGAGATCAACAAAAAAGAAAACAAACAGGTTGAGATTGACACGGCGCTATGCATGAAAATCATAGAAGACACCAAGGAGCTCGGGACGAAATCCATAATCTTTCTCGGCGGCGAACCGTTCGTGAGAGAGGATCTGTTCGAGTTAGTAGCCTATGCGAGGAGCTTTCATCTCGAAACCATATTGGTCACTAACGGAGTTTTGCTCAATGATGAAAACATCAAGAAGTGCTTTGAGACGGGTGTTCATTGGCTGAGCGTTTCTTTGGACGCGGCCTCAGAGAAGGTTTTTAGTCAAATAAGAGGACGGGGCGTTTTCCAAACGGTCGTCGATAACATGAGGAACCTTAACAGGCTCAAAAAGCAGGAAAACAGAGAATTCCCAAAAGTTGCTGTCGTTTGCACTGTTATGAATGATAATTTGGAAGAGCTTACTCAAGTGGTGAATTTGAGTAAAGAACTAGAAGTAAACAAAGTGCTTTTTCAGCCAGTGGTCGCCTGTAACGTCAACCAGGTTCAGCGCGAAGATGAG
The DNA here is from genome assembly GCA_037139435.1 of Candidatus Omnitrophota bacterium. Taxonomy (GTDB): domain Bacteria; phylum Omnitrophota; class Omnitrophia; order Omnitrophales; family Aquincolibacteriaceae; genus Aquincolibacterium. The sequence goes on from JBAXGK010000058.1 coordinate 3,312, forward strand.
TTCCCGGGCTCTATACCTAAAGAGCGCCTTGAAGTTTTAGATGAGGTGATTTCAGAGCTCATAAAGTACAAAAAAAGCACTCCGCTGAACTACTCCTTTCTTGCGAATAGCGTAAAGCGCTTAGAATTGATGAAGAAATATTTTAGAGAGGGAATAGATCGTTGCGAGGTCCCTTGCTACGCCGGCTATAACCGGCTTCAGATCATCCAAGAAGGTAAGGTTTATTTTTGCGTTAATCGGAATGAATCCGAGGCCATTTTTGGCGATATCAGAAAAGAGTCCTTAAAGAAGCTTTGGTATTCAAAGCGAGCAGATCAATATCGGAAAATGATAAGGCAGTGTCCAACGCCTTGCCTCCAGCTGTGTTCTCAGAGGGAAGAGTTTATCGAGCTTGTAGAATATTCGGAAAAAAAAGATTTGTTCGGAGAAATCTAGGGCGTTCTGCTAATAAAAGCGATGAAAAAAAACGGTACATCTTTTCACCAAAAAATAATGCTCATCTTTGTTGGGGTAGGGGTGTCTCTGGTTCTGATTGAGATTTTATTGCGCTTGAGTGGATTTGTATATATGTCTTTGCAGGAACATAGAAATTATCTCTCAATGAAACAGCGGGGTCATTATCGAATTCTGTGCATAGGAGAGTCTACCACGCAAGGGGGAGATTGGGCATGGCCGCACCAACTCGAACAAGTTCTTAATGAGCGCAGTCTAGGGATAAGATTCAGCGTGATCAATGCTGGCGTAGCCGGGATTACGACCGACGGGCTGGCGGAAAGATTGCCGCGAGAAATTGATAGATATAAGCCGAATATGGTTTTAGCGATGATGGGTGTGAATGATAATAGCCTTGAGTGGAGCGAGGCTGCGAGGCCATTCATAAAAAAAAGTTTTTTTAGTCAGCTTCGAACATTCAAGCTGTTGCAGTTACTGCGGTTGAATGCCTTGGCGAAAACCAGGAAATTATTCTACGGAAAAGTTGAAAATAGATATGATGAGGGTAAAACGGCAGCATGCGACACGACCCGATTTCCTAGGGGCTCCGATGCTCTGCAACCCTCGACAGGTAGAGCGGAGACGTTAGCTTCAGGCGACCAGGCAAAGCAGGGATATTTTGACCTAGCGAACAAGTTGCACGTAGACGGACTTTATGCCGAAGCGATCCCTTCTTACCAGAAAGCGATTGAAATCGACCCTCTCTTTTTCGATGCTTATATAGGGATGGGGTGGTCTTATGTATGTGGAGGTATGCGCGAACAGGCTATGGTTACTTTTCAAAAAGTAATCGCTATGGATAAGACGAATTATAAAGCATATAGAGCCTTAGCTCACATATACGCCTCGCAACATCGGGGGGCTGAAGTCATACACATTTTTGAGAAATTAATAAAGCAGCAGCCGCTTGATAATGTGGCATGCGTTCAACTCGCGGATGCTTACATCTCCGAAGGAAAATACATCCAAGCAGAAGAAACGCTTAAAAGCTGCATTGCCCGTGACGCAAAAAATGACAGAGCTCGTGGCCTATTAGCCTCAATGTATGAGATTCAGGGCAAGCAGGAGCTGTCCAAGCAGTATTATGAGGAAGCGAATGATATTAGAGAGGGCTATTATTTCCCGGAGACGCGTGAGAATTTTATACGAATCAAACAAATGTTGGACGAAAGAAAAATAGCGTTTGTCTGCATTCAGTATCCTATGCGCAGCGTGAAGGCCCTGATGAAAACGGTCGAAGGCCAAGATAATATTACTTTTGTTGACAATGAAGCTATCTTTAAGAATGCCGTAAAGAAAGAAGGGTATGACGCCTTTTTTAGTGACACATTTGGTGGAGATTTTGGCCATTGTACGCAAAAAGGAAACAGGCTGTTGGCCGAGAGTGTGGCCAAGACTTTAGTGGAGAAAAAATTCGGCAAATAAATCCGTAGAAGTTTCGGCCTATTTTGATCAAAGAAAACGGAGGTTCAAATGAAGAGATTAATGTTTTCGTATCGGATTAGCAAAAGCTGTTTTTTTTGCGCAACAATGCTTCTGATCGCTTCTCTCGCGGCGGCCGTCTGTTCCCAAAACTGTTATGCGCTAACGGAGGATGATCAAGCGGAGAGCGGGCTTATAAACGAGGCTTCCATTTGCTTAAGCAAAAAAGATTATGCCCAGGCAGACAAATTGTTGAAGGCGGCATGGGAAATGAACCCTCAGAGTGCCGAGGTGTGTCTATTGTGGGGAAAGCTCTATAGGGACCAAGGCCGGAAAATGAAGGCCGAAAAGCTCTTTAAAAAAGCCATTGAGCTGAAACCTGATAATGAAAATGCGTACAAGGAACTGGGGGCGCTCTATCGGCAGCAGGGGGATTCGGCCAAGGCCAGGAGCTTTGTTGAAAAGGCTCTGACAGTAAATCCTAAAAACGAATCGGCAGGCGCTGAGTTAAAGAATATTTTAGTCGACGAGTATAAGAAAATCTTGGTTTTAAACCCAAAAGACCAGGAAACGGCTATTAAATTAGGTTCTGTTTATGCCCAGCAAGGAAAATTCACGGAGGCGGAGGGGATGTTCTCCTACGTTATCCGACTTAATGCTAAAAGCGACTTGGCTTTCGCCGAGCTGGGCTGGTTGGCGATAAAGCGGAAAAACACGGTAAAGGCCAGGGAGTTTTTCTCTCAAGCCTTGATCATTAATCCCAAAAATGAATCTGCGATCAGGGGGATCGCGCAACTTTCTCAATCCAAAGAAAGCCCATCAGTCTAAGGAGATTTAGCGGCCGATCTTTCTCCATGTGCCCGCGCCTCTCGACTCCTTGAATAAGCCGAAGGATTTAAAAATGCTACTGTCCTTTGTGATCCCCACCTTTAACAGCCGGCGATTTATCCGGTCCTGCGTTGATTCGATATTGTGTCAACAGGACCCAGATGTGGAAATATGCGTGGTGGATAATGGCTCCACGGACTCGACAACGGATCATGTCGCGAAGAATTATCCAAAGATCAAACTTATCCGAAATGCTGAAAACAGGGGAAGCTCTTTTGCCAGGAACCAGGGGATACGCGCCACAAGCGGTAAATTCGTCGTATTTCTTGATTCGGATGCTTTCTTGGCGGGCGATTTCCTGAAAACCTTGCGGCGGGCGTTAGTTTCTTTGGATGACCGGTGTGCCGGTCTGACCGCTAAGATATTGCAAGCGAGCACGGGGACGATATTTTCCTGCGGCCTTAGGATCACGCCCTTATATCAATCCTTCGATATCGGAAGAGGGAAAGCAGTTTCGCCCGCGCAAGCTCCATGTGAGGCAGATGGTTTTAATAGTTGCTGCGCTGTTCTCCGCAGGTCCGGTCTGGAGCAAACCCGGGAAAAAGGAATGTATTTCGACGAGGATTTCTTCTTTCTTTTTGAGGATACCGACCTCTCCGTCCGGCTCAGGAAAAAAGGTTATCATTTCTTGTTTAACCCTCAGCTTGTCTGTACTCATGCGGGGGGGGGCGCCCCTATCGATCCGCAGAAGAGGCGGTTTTATGCGTTCAGGAACAGACTTTACATAATTTTAAAAAACGAGAAAAAAAAATGCGAGTTTTTCCTAAGGAGCTTTTTTTATGATCTTCCAAGGACCATTCATTTTTATTTAACAAATCGCCATGCCTCGGCCGCATGGCGTGATGTTGCGCGAAAGTTTCGAGATGAAAAAAATACTGATCTTTAGTTCCGGGAGCGAACTCTACGGTTCCGAGCGAGGACTGCTGAGCCTTGTCGATGCGATCAAAGATCTTTATAAGATCACGGTTGTGTTGCCACGACGCGGCCCACTTCAGGACTGCCTTGAACGAAGGGGGATTCCTGTCCTTGTCTTTCCGTTAAGCATCCTGACCCTTTCGCTGTCGCCTCTCTATTATCTGCTCACGCCTTTTCTTTTCCTGCTGGACGTTGCTTTTTTTGGAGGCTATACCGTTTTTAAAAGGGTGGATCTGCTGTATACGAACAATTTGTTGCTCGCGTTCCCGTCCGTGATCGCGATGCTGCTTGGAAGAAAACACATTTGGCACATGCGGGAATTTTTTCCGGTCCAAGCGGTCAACCAAATGCTCGTTGGGATGGCGCGGGCGAGCCGATCGGCCGTTATCTGCATGTCTCAAAACATAAAAGATGTGTTATTCCCGGGGAATGACGGAAAACATGCCGCGGTTATTTATGAAGGAGTAACGGTACCCCCCCCTGAGGGCAGCTCTTCGCTCCAAGAGGAGAACTGTCAGCGTCCAGCCGATGCAGTTGTGTTGGCCGTGGTCTCAAGGATCCATCCCTCCAAGGGGCAGCTTGAGCTTGTGAAAATGATGTGCGAGGCAAGCAAAGCTTTTCCCCGAAAACCCATCCTTCTCATCGTCGGAGATGTCTCACCGCATGATTTAAGAGGGATGAACTATAAAAGAAAAATCGAACAATATGTGCGTCTCAGAGGCATGGAGAAAGCGATCTTGTTTTGTGGGTTCAGAAAGGACATTCCCGCGATCCTAAGCAGCGTCGATGTTTGTGTTTTTCCGTTCCAGCGGAATGAACCGTTCGGGCTGGCATTACTGGAAGCCCTGGTGCTTTCCAAGCGGGTTTTGATAACAATGAATCCAGGATCTCGGGAGATCCTGAACTACTTTGACGGGAAATATAAGGAACTATCCGGGCCATCCCTTGAGGGAGAGATCGCCGCAGGAAAACTGCCGTTCGCTGCGCCGTTTATCCCCGAAGTTTTTCAATTTAAAAGTTACAAGCAAAGCATACGTTTGTTTTTTGAAAGAGTGGGATCGAAAAGAAGCGGCGGTATTCCGGATCTGGAACTGTAAAATATCTCAAAAACGCTTTGGGGAAGTTCTTTTGCGGGGGCATTGCCCCGTCTATGGATTTTATTGTCGATTCTCCTCGTTGATGATAGTCTTTGTTTCGACATCGATCCTCCCTTTCTGCTGAGGCGGCCCGCGCAGTTCTTCGTCTGAGGTGTAGCCGTGAAAGAATATCGCAGGCTTTTCATAAGCCATTGATGTTGAATGAGTTATAAGGTTCAACCACACGATCGGAAGTTTTGAATGGAATTCGGTCAATTTAAAACGCTGTTTTCATACCGGGAAACGCTTTGGAAGATGGCTGTTAGCCAGCTGACGGTCAAGTACTCCCAGTCGCTTCTGGGGCTAGCGTGGGCGGTTATCAACCCCTTTTTGATCATGCTGGCGGTAACATTCGTTTTTGTCTGTGTTTTTAAGACAGACACTAAGGATTTTTCCAGGTTTGTTCTGGCGGGAATTTTCCCGTGGTTCTTTTTTTCGAATGCCGTTTCAGAGGCGGCTTTTTCAGTTCTGAGCCAGAAGAATGTCCTGCGGCAATTCAGCCTGCCCGCGGAGATCATTCCTCTCGCTTCGGTATTGGGCAACTTTTTGAATTTTCTCATCGGGTGGATTTTTATTTATCCGCTCTTCCTATGGTTCAAGCCCCAGATTATCATGCTCTTTCCCTTCCTGGCGGTAGGGCTTTTCCTGACACTCGTTTTTGTTGCCGGGGTGGGTCTCTTGATTGCGATTCTCAACGTCTATTTTCGCGACGTGGGTCAGCTTCTGTCAGTCATACTCATGTTCTGGTTTTGGGTCACCCCCGTTTTCTATTCCGTGGAAATGGTTCCCCAGAAATACCGATGGGTTTGCGATATCAACCCTATGACGCAGTTTATTATTTTTTATAGAGGGGTCCTCTTCGAGAATCGTGTTCCGTTTCTGGAGTTGAGCAGTATCGCTGGGACGGCTTTTTTAACACTGCTAGTTGGGTGGGGCGTTTTTGTCTCTCTGAAGCAGAATATCCTGAAGAAGATCTAACAATGAGCATGGCCGAGCGCGAATGTATCTTGGAGAATCCTTGGGCGGTGAAGTTAATTTCCGGAAGGTGCAAGCCGGATCGCGGAGAACGGGCATAATGGATATCTCCGTGATCATCCCGACTTATAACCGGAAAGAAGGGCTAATAAAGTGCCTGCGCTCTTTAATAAGTCAGAGTTACCCCAGAGACAAGTTTGAAGTTATTGTCATCGACGATGGATCGCGATATCCGGTGGAGGATGCCCTCAGCCCGCTTCGAACCCAGCTCGGCAACCTTCGCTACGCAGCACAGAACCACAAAGGGCCTGCTGCTGCGCGAAACAGGGGTGTTAGTCTTTCGTCGGGCAACATCGTTGCGTTTATCGATGACGATTGCGAAGCGCATCCTGAGTGGCTGGCCTTGATGGTAAAGGCGCACCGGGAGCATGCCGGCCTTATGGGGATGTACATGCTTGGCGTATCCATGAAGGCAAAGTGCCAGGCGTTGGGCAC
>JBAXGK010000059.1:0-9588 GCA_037139435.1 Candidatus Omnitrophota bacterium
CCGGCGATCACCTCGCTATCATGACAACGGGGGCTTATAGCTTCACCATGGCTTCCAACTACAATTCCCGTCCCCGCGCCTGCGAAGTCATGGTTAAGGGCGGCTCTTTCAAAGTCGTCCGCAAACGCGAAACCTATCAGGATCTCATCCGCGGTGAACGCGTTTAACCCGTAACCCAGAACTTTCCACAAAATCCCATAGAATTTATTGAAGCTCTAGGGGTTTTGTTGTAGTATTCCGCCCTCATTTCATTTTTATAGAACAAAGAAGGAATTGGAGAATCATGAGCGGATTTAAATACCCTAAAGTCAATGCCGTCATCCCAAAAACAAAAGTGAAGTTCGGCGGCAGGCTCCTCATCATCGGTTGCGGGGGCGTGTCCCAATGCACCGTGCCGCTTGTTCTTCGCCATTTCGACATGCCGGCCACGAAGATCACGATCATGGATCCCCTCGACAATCGCTCTCGGGTCAAAGAAGCCCTCAGGCGCGGCGTACGCTATGTTTTTGAGACGGTCACCGAATCCAATTATAAGAAGCTTCTGGCCAAGTACGTCGGCCCGGGGGACATGATCATTGACCTTGCGTGGAACATCGGCTGCTGGGAGATCCTGGACTGGTGCCGTACGAGCGAAGTTCTTTATGTGAACACCTCGGTGGAAGAATGGGATCCTTACCGGGATGAGAAACGTACGGACCCGAGGCTTTATACGCTTTACGCGCGTCAGATGATCCTCCGGAAAAAGATGGCCAAGCACTGGAAGGGCGTTAAGGGGGCGACCGCGGTCGTGGACCACGGAGCGAACCCGGGGCTTGTGTCGCACTTTACGAAGAAGGCCTTGATCGACATCGCGAAGAAGATCCTGAAAGAAAAGAAGAAAGACCCCCGGTGCGCGCAATTGAGGAAGGCTCTGGCGGAACGGAATTTCCCGAAGCTCGCGCAGCTAGAGGGCGTGAAGGTCATCCATATCAGCGAACGCGATCTGCAGATCACGGATGTTCCCAAGAAATTTAACGAGTTCGTGAACACATGGTCGATCGAAGGTTTTTATGAAGAAGGCGTCGCCCCCGCGGAACTCGGGTGGGGGACGCATGAAAAAGATTTGCCTCGCGGAGGCTACGCGTACACATCGGGACCGAAAAACCAGATCTGCCTAAGCTCGCTTGGCATGAACACCTGGGTGCGGTCGTGGGTTCCGTGCGGTGAGATCAACGGGATGGTCATCCGCCACGGTGAGGCCTTTAGCATTTCGGATCGTCTCACGGTGTGGAAGAACGGCAAAGCGGTCTACCGTCCGACGGTGCATTACGCTTATTGTCCCTCCGAATCTGCGATCAATTCGCTGCACGAACTCAGAATGCGCCAGTACAAGATGCAGGAAAAACTGCGTATTCTTTCTGACGATATCACCGAAGGCCGCGACGAGCTGGGTGTGCTCCTCATGGGGCACGATTTCAAGTCCTGGTGGTGCGGTTCGCTTCTCGATATCCACACGTCGCGGAAACTCGTGGCGCATCAGCAAGCGACGACGCTTCAGGTGGCAGTCTCGGTCGTCGCCGCGGCGCTCTGGATGATCAAGAATCCAAAAGAAGGGTACTGTCTCCCGGACGATCTCGACCATGAGTTCATTCTGGATTTCGCGGTGCCTTATATCGTTCCGTTCGTGTCCATCCCCTCAGACTGGACGCCCTTGAAGAATTTGAACCGGAAATACCTGAAGTTTGGCGGTCTTCCGCCTAAGGAAAAAGATATGTGGCAGTTCACGACATTTCTCATGGAGCGCTAGCCCCTCCTTGATGAAAGAGCCCGCCTCAATCGGCAGCGGTCCGGCCCCTTTACTCAAATTCAAACCGGCCGAGATCTCGGGGGTTGAGAATCTCATTCGCACGATGCTCAAAAAGCATAAAACCCCTTTTATGCTCATCCGAAAAAGCGTGCTCGAAAAACAGTTCGCACGCTTTCAAAAAGCTTTACCCCATGTAACGCCTTACTACGCCATTAAGGCCAACCCACACCCCAAGATCGTAAAGACCTTCGCGGAGCTCGGGACTAGTTTCGATGTGGCGAGTGCCGCGGAAATGAAATCAGTCTTAAAACACGGCGTGTCACCGAGCCGCATCATTTTCGCCAATACCATCAAATCCAAGGAAGACCTCATTACGGCCCGACGCCGGCGTGTGCGTCTTATGACGTTCGATAACGAAGCTGAACTTTACAAGATCGCGGAGAATTTCCCCAAAGCGCATGTGATCGTCAGGATCAAGGTCGCGAACCGGGGAAGCGTGGTGCAACTCTCGCTCAAATTTGGTGCGGAGCCGGATCAGGCCTTCTATCTTCTTCGGAAGGCGAAGAGCCTCGGGCTTGTGCCCAAGGGCGTGAGCTTCCATGTCGGGTCCCAATCCACGAATGTGGAAAATTACCTTCAGGCGCTCGAGCTCACGGCGAATATTTTTCGGGAAGCTAAAGAGAACGATATGCCGCTTAAGATCGTGGATATCGGCGGTGGGTTCCCGATCCAGCACTTTGAAAACGAGATCGGTATTAATTTTGAGCGTATGGCGGCCGAGATCCGCAAGCAGATGCGAGCGCTTTTTTCAAAACAGGTCGAGTTCATTGCGGAGCCCGGACGCTTTTTCGCCGGTCCCTCGGGAATTCTTGTGACGCAGGTGATTGGCCGGGCGTTCCGGGATAATCAGAATTTCTATTACCTGAATGATGGTGTTTACCAGGATTTCTCCGGGATGGTCTTTGATCACTGCAAGTACGAGTTCAAAACCTTGCGCCGCGGGACCAAATATAAGAGTACGCTTGCCGGGCCTACCTGCGATTCGTTTGACATCCTTTCCAACAACGAAGAACTGCCCGAGCTTTATGCCGGCGATGTGGTCTACGCCAAGAGCATCGGCGCCTACTCCTCAGCCAGCGCCGTTCCCAACTTCAACGGATTCGAACCCGCCCGTATCATACTTGTATGAGGCGAGTAAGGTGTGCGGAGTAAGGCGTACGGCGCAAAGCAGCTGTTTTTTCGCCGTACCTGCGATTACGTTTCCCGTTTCCCGTTCCCCGGTTCTTTGATACAATACGCCCGCTTGTAACCAGAAGAACTGTAAGCCTTTAGCTACCCCAACTTTAGAATTTTTATATAAATGGTAGTTGGGGTTGCCCCAATTTCCGCTAAGCGGAAATTAAAAGGTATTGGGACTATGAAAAACTCTATTCCTTTCTACAAAATGGTTGCCTCGGGAAATGATTTTGTGGTGGTGGACAATCGCCGCGGGGTCGTGAAGGATGCGGTCGCCTTCACACGGGAGATTTGCCGGCCCCATCAGGGGGTCGGGGCGGACGGGGTTCTGCTTTTTGAGAACTCCAAAAAAGCGAATTTCAAGATGCGGATCATCAATTTGGACGGGTCGGAGGCCGCCGCGTGCGGGAATGGATTCCGTTGCATTGCTCTCTACGCTTATGAAATTTTGAAATATTCTTCGCGCATGAATTTTGAATCCGGTTCCGGGCTGATCGAAGCCGAAGTCGGGCAGAAGGACCAGATCAAGGTTCAGCTGATCAAGCCGCGCATTTTTGAGATGGACGGAGTTTTAGAGCTGCGTAAGCACAAGCTGCGCTACTCATTTCTTGATACCGGCGTGCCGCATACAGTGATCTTCATGGAAGATCTCGAGAAGGTCGATGTTTTTGAGATCGGTAAAGCAGTGCGTCACCATACGCATTTCCAGCCGTTTGGGACCAACGTGAATTTCGTGGAAGTGAAAAAGAAGAAAGAGATCGCGGTGCGGACCTACGAGCGGGGCGTGGAGAACGAAACGCTCGCGTGCGGTACAGGTTCCGTGGCGTCGGCGGTGGTAAGTGTCCTTAAGGGGCATGTCGAAGCGCCCGTAAGTGTGCTGACAAAAAGCGGTGAAAAGCTTCGGATCGATATGCAAAAGAAGGGCGATGAAATCACAAAAGTCTTTTTGGAAGGCACAGCCCAATTCGTTTACAAAGGGGAATATTTTCTATGAAAAAAAAGAGATCTATTTTCGAAGGTTCCATGGTCGCGCTCGTGACGCCGTTCAAGAACGGGAAGGTGGATGAGAAAGCGCTCACAGGGTTGCTGGATTTTCATCTCAAGGAAGGCACGGATGTGATTGTTCCTTGCGGTACCACAGGCGAATCCGCCACGATGTCGCACCAGGAGCATCGCGATACGATGACCTTTGTGGTGGAATATATCAACCATCGGATCCCGGTGATCTGCGGCTGCGGCTCGAACAATACCACCGAGGCTCTCAGTCTGGTGCAGCACGCCAAAAAGATCAAGGCGGATGGTGTGTTGGTCGTGACGCCTTATTACAACAAGCCGACGCAGGAAGGTCTTTTTCGTCACTATCAATACCTTGCCAGCCGTGTGGACATTCCGATTGTGCTTTATAACGTGCCGGGCCGTACGGGCGTTTCTATTGCCCCCGAAACGGTGGCGCGTCTTTCCAAAATCGATACGATCGTGGCGATCAAGGAAGCGAGCGGAAGTATGGACCAGGCCGACCAGATCATGCAGCTTTGCGACCTGCCGCTTCTCTCGGGAGAGGATTCTTTGAATTTCCCCTTGATCGCAATCGGTGCTCGTGGCGTGATCTCGGTTGTCGCGAATATTGCACCGCGGCTCGTGAAGAACATGGTGGCAGCGGCTTTGAACGGGAATATGGAAGAAGCTCGTTCGATCCATAAGAAGCTCTACCCGATCTCCAAAACCGTTTTTATTGAAACGAACCCGATCCCTGTGAAAACGGCGCTCGGAATGATGGGCAGGATCAAGCCGGAACTCCGGATGCCGCTTTGCGAGATGCGGCCGGAGAACGAGAAGAAGCTCGTGGAAGTTCTCAAGAAACTGGGGGTCGTCAAATGATCAAACTCGTAATGGCGGGTGCCTCGGGACGGATGGGGAAGACCATTCTTCAGCTGGCGAGCCAGGACAAGGCCTTTAAGATCGTGGGCGGACTTGAACAACGCGGGCATGAGGCTTTAGGTCAGGACCTGGGGCCGATCATCGGCCGGGACCTGATGGGTGTGAAAGTGACGCAGAATGCGACAGCTGCGCTTAAGAACGCGGATGTCCTGATCGATTTTAGTCATTTTTCTGCTCTTCCAGAGAATCTCAAAGCTGCCGTTAATACACATACAGCGTATGTGATCGGGACCACAGGGATTCCGCAGGCGACGCTCAAGCAGATCCAGGTCGCTTCCAGAAAGATCCCCATCGTGCAGTCTCCTAACATGAGCGTGGGAGTGAACCTGCTTTTTAAGCTGGCTGAGATCGCGGGCAAGGTGTTGGATGAAAGCTATGATCTTGAGATCATGGAGATCCATCACCGGATGAAGAAAGATGCTCCGAGCGGTACGGCTCTGAAGCTTCTGGAGATCCTTCTTGAAGCTCGCGGACGCGACATGAAAAAAGATGTGGTCTATGGACGCGAGGGTGAGACCGGAGCCCGTGAAAAGGGCAAGATCGGGGTGCTTGCGCTCCGGGGCGGGGACGTCGTGGGGGATCATACGGTATCGTTTTTCGGAGACGGAGAACGGATCGAATTGGTCCACAAGGCCTCCTCGAGGGAAGCTTTTGCCCGAGGGGCTCTTTTGGCGGCAAAATTCCTTGCGAAAAAGAGGCAGGGTCTTTATCATATGCAACATGTGTTGGGCATGGCGTAGCCCGTTCCTTTCCCTAAGTTTTTCAATGCGTTACAACAAAAAGAAAAAACTTATCGGCGATGAGAGTTAAAAACTTTTTAACATTCTTTATCGCTATTTTTCTGTTCGCCTCTTTTTCTTCCTTTGCCCAGGAAAACACAGCGGCCGTTGAAGTTGCACCCGCGGCCAATGCTGCAAGTGAGGTCAAGCCTGCCGTAAATCCAGCCGCGGAAGCAATGCCCGTCGCGGCCCAGCCAGCCATTGAAATTAGGCCTGCTCCTCAGCCGGTAGTTTCAGTCAAACCCAGCGCCAATCTTTTTGCCGAGCAGTTTTTTGCGGCCGCCCCAAAAAAGCTTGATCATAAAATGAGCGAGGTCCGTGGATTCGCAGTCATTAAGAGCCACTCCCGCGAGCAGGACGCCGAATTCTCCATCGTGACGGATTTTGGCGGCGGTGCTGTGAAGACCCGTTATCTTCCCGGCCTTAAGGACATGAAGGCTATCGACGAATACATCAAAAAGAACCTTAAGACCGCTAATTTTGAAGGCGTTGAAATTCGTCAGCTTTCTATCCTGAACGCGAAGGGTCCAGCCAAGGAACTTTTTTGGGTCGGGGACAGGGGGTTCGCGTCGTCTGAGGAGGCGATGACCGCGATCATTGCGAGCAAAACGAATATCGAATTACAAGGCGGCAATTTTGCCGAGAGCGTACGCTCAGCGCCGATCTATATCCCCGAGGCGGAAAAACCCATCGAGGTTAAAACGCCCGCGCAGTTCCAAAAGGAAGAAGAGCTTATCCTCAAGTTCACCGACCAGTTGGGTATCGGCGAGAAAATGTACGGAGTGCTTCAGGGAACGCCCTGCGGCACGCCGATCACCTGGCAGTCTTTTGGCGAGACCTCCTGGCGTCAGACGAATCTCGCGGCAAAAGGTTTCGATACACAGGTGGGTTACTGGACCAATCGCTTGGTTTTTAGCGGAATTCGTTTCCCGCTGCATAATATCGATCCTTTTATCGAAGAAACAATTTCCCTGCAGTCCGATTCCGCGGATTATGCCAGCAATCTCCAGCTCTTCGCGGGCTTGGAATGGAGGCCTTTGGCGCGCAATCCCTGGCTTTTGAATTTCCAACCCTTTGGGGGCATTCCGATTCTGGAGTGGATGCGCAATTACCGTTTCTATATCAAGTACGGCAATCTCTACAACATTAAAGGCGATATCACGAACAGCAGGGATGCCGATCTTGTTTGGGGCGTTCAGTGTTACTACGAGTGGGGCACGGAACTTCCGCCTCTGGACGAAACGAAACCGGAGGTCTTTTCCGACTACATCCGCCAGTATGTCTGGGGCGAATATTTCGGCAATTACTATGTGTCAAAGACCGGTTTTAGCTCCGAAAAAAGTTTTAATGCGTTCATCGCGAATTCTACGGTTACCTTGGGCATCAAACTTCCGGGGATCCCGCTGCCGCATAACTACATCAATGATGAACTGGTTTTCATGCCGTACATGCGGTTTGAACATGTCAATAACGCAGAATACTCATTCTGGTATCAGAATCAATACTTTGTCGCGGCAGGTCTTAGGATCATGCCGTTCAGGACTTATCGCTGGAAAGAGAACGAATGGCTTTCAAAAACGGCGATCTTCGGAGAATGGTGCGGCATTGGCGGGGCCCAGCGTGTCAAGCAGGATGGCGAGCCGCCGCTTGTTCCTAACTACGATCTACGCTTTGGCGTCAAGTTCTCGAGCCGGCGGTTTTAATCCTATGACCCATCGAAACGCGAGCGAAAAATCACAAATAAGGGGTCAGGCAGGCAGGCTCAGGATGACGACGCTCCTCTTGAGCGTTCTTTTTCTTTCCCTGGTATTCATCCCCTCTGCCTTCGCGAATGTTCTTGGGAATTCTAATTTCGAACAACCTCTTGGCGACGGAACCCAAAATAACTGGGCGAACAATACTTCCACTGTCACGAACACCTTCGCTAAGCTGGGGCGTTGGAATAGTTCCCAGATGCCCGCGGGTTTTGCCGCACCCAAGGCGAGCTCTTATGCTCTTTTTGCTCAAGCCTACTGGGTGCCGGGGACTTACGAGAGCACCTTTACGTTTCAGACCTACGGCAACGTGAAGTCGGGGGATTATGTGACTTTCTCGGCTTATGCTCAGTCGGACATCAAAGCGTCGGATACCGGAGGAAGGCTGAAGATCGAGTTTGAAGATGCCACGGGGACGAAGATCGGAACGCCGACTGAGTCTGGAAAGATCACCGCGGGCACCGCCGCGCCAGGAACCTGGACCCCATTTTCCATTACGCGCATAGCTCCCGAAGGAGCCGTGAAGGCTGTATTCGTTCTGGATTGTAACGGGATCGCAGATGCGGGGCTTACGCCGTCCTACGGGAATATCGTTTTTGATGAGACGAATGCGGAAGTGAATCCGGCGAAATTGAGCGTGACAGCCTCGAAACGCAATGTGGCGCCCGGTGATGCGGTGGGGATCAACGCTCGTTACACCAATGCCTCCGGGAACACTTTGACGGGCGTTGAAATGCGTATCAAGATCCCGCATGGTTTTGATTACGCCGCCAAGTCGATCCGCGTGAACGGTCAGAAGGCCAGCTACCGGGAAGGGTCCTTGATCATTCCTGTCGGGACCATCCCTGCAGGGGCGGACTACACCACGAGTTTTGTCATGCTTGTCACAAGTGGGATCGCGCTTGGAAAAGAATACTCGATGGAGTTTTCCATTGTATCGACCAGCAATCTTTCAGAACAAGCGACCTTGAAATTTTTCACTCAGGGCGATCCCGTTTTTGAACAGGGGACGATCATCGGAAAAGTCTTTAACGATTTAAACCAGAACACCGTGCAGGATAAGGGGGAGGAAGGTATTCCCTGGGTTCGTCTTTATACCGAGGAAGGGATTGGGATCGTGACCGATGAAAATGGTCTCTATCATATTCCCGGCGTGACTCCCGGTCGGCATGTGGTCAAGATCGACGGACATAGTTTGCCTGACGGAACAAAGTTTATCAGCGAAGAAGCCTATCTTGTGAAAACGACGCCGGGCATTATGAATAAAGCGAATTTCGCGGTGCTTTTGCCACCGTCCGAGATCCCGGAGAGTTTTAAGAAAGATCTGACGGTAATGGTCACGCAGGGAGTGGATGTTTCGCGGCCGACCTTGGATGTCCAGATAACTCCGGATGTCGTGAAGCTCGGGGTCGGGGTCCTTGAAAAAGAGCCTGTGTTCACGTTCGACAACAATTATGGGAAGTTTATCAAAAAATGGACGGTGGAAGTTCGTGATGAAATGGGCCAGCCCGTGTGGACCGGCTACGGTGTCGGCCAGCCGCCCTCGGAAGTCACCTGGTCCGGGCTGACGGAATCGGGCCTTTTGATCAAGCCGGGGATTTATTCTTACCAGCTGAAGGTTCGCGATCCGAAGAACCGGGAGGACTGGACCGCGCTTAAGTTTTTCGAGGTTATGACCAAGACGGACCCGAAGGCGAGTCCGAACTATCATCCCGAGATCCCGCCGATCGGCGATTTCAATCTCTTTAAGGACGGGAAGCAGAGCATTCCGCTTGTGGCTAAGCCCGTGGTCCGCGTTCAGGGCAAGACGCAGCCCAAAAACAAGATCAAGATCAATGATACTCCCGTAAACGTGGATTCGGAAAACGGTATGTTCCAGAAGGAATTTTTCGTAGAGCCGGGAGAATATGACGTGGCCATTTCGGCGACGACGCCTGAGGGCGAGACCACGAGTTTTAATAAAAAGATCAAAGTGAAAGACAGCACTTTTTTTATGGTGGCTTTGGGAGAAGAGCAGCTCGGCCTGAACGAGGCGAGCGGCGCGATGGAGGCCGCGGAGTCTGATGTTTATCGTGATGGGTTCCGCGAAGACGGG
>JBAXGK010000060.1:0-9580 GCA_037139435.1 Candidatus Omnitrophota bacterium
GAAAACTTCAATCGTTCAGGCGGGGGGTAAGGATCACTTGACCGTTCCCTCAACGTAAAAACCTCTCGTTGTGCGTTGCGCTTTGCGCGTTGCGCGCGGTTCAGACACTGAACCGGAAAAGCATGACGTCCCCATCCTGCGTCACGTATTCCTTACCTTCGACGCGAAGCAGGCCTTTTTCTTTGACGGCCGGTTGGGAGCCATATTTCAGAAGGTCTTCATAGCGCATGACTTCGGCACGAATAAACCCGCGCTCAAAATCGGAATGGATCACGCCTGCAGCCTGCGGCGCCTTAGAGCCCTTGCGCACGGTCCAGGCGCGCACTTCTTTTTCTCCGGCCGTAAAATAAGTGATCAGCTGGAGTGCTTTATAACCTGTCCGAATAAGAGAGTTCAGTCCCGGCTCTTCAAGGCCGAGGTCTTTTAGGAAAACCTGCTGGTCCTCCTCCGAAAGATCGATCAGTTCGGACTCCACTTTCCCTGAGATCACCACGACTTCGGCGCCTTCTTTGGCTGCTCTCACGCGCAAAAGATCGACAAACGGTCCGCCTCCCGGAAGATCCTTTTCTGCGACATTCGCACAGTACAGCACGGTCTTCAAGGTTAGGAATGCCATGTCCTTCACAAGCAATTTCTCTTCTTCCGTAAGCCCTAGATTGCGCAGCGGGGTACCGTCCTCAAGCGCCTTCTTCACCTTTTCATAGACCGGCATTCTTTCCTTGGATTCCTTGTCGCCGGACTTTGAAAGTTTTTCCGTCTTATTGTATCGCGTGTTGATGGTATCCAGATCCTTCAGGCAAAGCTCTGTATCGATCACATCGATATCGCGCGCAGGATCGATCGTGCCCGAGACGTGGACAATGTTGGGGTCTTCAAAGCAACGCACCACGTGCAGAATGGCTTCAACTTCCTTGATATGGCCGAGAAACTGGTTCCCGAGGCCTTCGCCTTTGGAGGCACCGGCGACAAGCCCTGCGATATCATAAAATTCGACTGTAGTGGGAGTGGTTTTTTGAGGATTGTAGAGTTTGCTCAGTTCCCAGAGACGCGGGTCCGGAACCGGGACCATACCGACATTCGGCTCGATCGTGCAAAAAGGATAGTTCGACGCCGCGGCGTGCGCCTTGGCGATCGCATTGAAAATAGTCGATTTACCGACATTGGGAAGACCGACGATCCCGCATTTAAAGCCCATATCTCACTTCGTTCGCGTGCAACGCACAGCGGTCAACGCGCAACGTCCTTTTTAGTCTGCCTATTTTAAATTAGAAAAACGCACGGCATTATACTCGGGCAACGGTTAACGCACAACGAGCAACGCAAAAACAAAACGTTGAGCGTTGCGCGTTGAGCGAGATTAGGCAGCCCGCGCAAACACAATGCTATTCTGGAACTCCTGGATGGCCACACGCAGCATCGCACTCGCCATGGAAAGATCCATCATTCCTTTTTCGAAAGGTTTCCCATGCTGGTCCGCATAAAGCAGCATCACCGCGACAATACCGACCTCATCGCTTAAATAGCGCCCGCGATACACGTTTTTGCGACTCGCCACGGACAGATCCCGAGTACCTTTTGAAATATGGATGACCCTCTCACCTTTATTCAGGGCAATGTCCTCCATCCCTGTCTTTGTAATGACGATGCGATTGACCCCAAGCTCTACCTGTAAGCGCTGGAGTCTGTCGCTCCTCTCGCGCGAAAACGTATCCCCGCCGTCATTTGTGAACACAAACCGAACCTCCGACCGAAGATGCGCCATCACCTCGAACTCTTCAAGCTGCTTGTCCGTGAACTTGGCCACATCTGCCATGTCCGCCATGATCATAAATTTTCCTTTGAGAGCCTCCAGCTTTTTGCGGACACTCTGCTCCGCCCCGGAGTTGTCCCTCGGCCGCTGCGGGATAGTCTGGGACAGGGCAGCGACGGAGGGAGCCGGATCAACCGTTTTTTTTGGATCGTTCTTCTCCGGAACGGTTCTTGCTTCAGCCCGCGCCGGACCCTCGCTCGATTTCCCGATCGTATAGAGAACGATCTCGTCCGCAGGATAGACCTGATCCCGTATCACGAATCCATTCTGTTCGATAATATCGACGATATCATCGAAGGAAGAAAAGTTGATCGTGCTTTCTTCTTTCAGCAGCCGTCCGGCCCCGCTGAAAAAGCCGTGGGTAAAAACATAATTGAGATCATGTTTATTGCTGTCGTAATGCCGTTTCACAAAGTATTCCCGGTCTTCCGGGTCCATCCCGTAGATATCGATCGGAGCGGGCGCGTTTGAGATGATCCGGTCAAAAAGATGCGGCGCCTTCCACTCCGCGAGTTTTGTAACATCGACCCGTTCCACAGAGATCTTCTCGAGGACTCCCCCTCGTTCCGCATTAAGAAGCGTAACCAGAAGCGCGAAAGGTTTAAGATCGATCGCCACTGCGGAGGCCGCTCCGTTTGCAAGGGCCATGAGCGCTTGAACGCCCGTGCCGCACCCGACATCCAGGACGGCTTCACCCTTTTTCATTTGTTGCGCGACCCGATTCGCTATCGCAAAACCTGTTTTTTGCGGATCCAGCGGATTGAAAAGCGATTTATCGCTCGAAATATACAGTTTGCTTCCTAGGGTTTTGAATGGCGTCTGGGAGATATCCACCTGTTTGACGGGCAGGGAGCTCTCGAGTTTTTCGCGGAGCGCCGCCTTTTCCGTTTCGTTGCCGTTGCGAAGAATTTTTTCGACGGCTGTCACGTCATCCATGGTAAGTGTTTCCACGGCGAGCTCATCGCTCACTACGAACTTTTTTATTCCCTCTCGGCGCGTAAAGATACTGACGCGAGAAGTGTGTTGGGCCTCAAAAAGTCCCGTTTCGGCAAGCGCAACGCGGCGATAAGTGTCCGGCTTTTCCTGGGTGGGATAAATGACCACCCGAGCGC
This sequence comes from Candidatus Omnitrophota bacterium, assembly GCA_037139435.1. Taxonomy (GTDB): domain Bacteria; phylum Omnitrophota; class Omnitrophia; order Omnitrophales; family Aquincolibacteriaceae; genus Aquincolibacterium. The sequence continues at coordinate 2,923 of JBAXGK010000060.1, forward strand.
CGGGCCTTAAATTCGCTTCGAACGTTTTGATCATGGCCCCGGCGTCTGCCGTCCCCAAATGAAAATAATAGACCCGTTCCGTTTCTTCGAACAACTTTTTAGAGGTCTCATCGTTAAAGTCTCCCTGCTTGATCACGATCTGTCCGGGTCTTACCAGCCCTTCGCTCACGGCTTGCTGAAGAACTTTTTCGCTCTCCTGAACCAATCCGGGCTCATATTCGATGCCTATGAGCTTTTTGATATCCGGGCGCGCCATCGCAAACCGTATCAACATCTGCGCCTGACCGCTCCCGGCATCAAGGATCGTGATATTCCCGTCCGCCGGGATATCCATGGCTTGAAGAATCGCGTCAAAAGCTTCGGCGGGGGTCGGGTGCAAGATGCCCTTTTCTTTGATCTCAGTTCTTCGAACCGTCACACCGGCTTTCCGAAAGATTTCTTCGAGTTTTTTCTCAAGCCCTGGGCCTCGCGTCTCGGACCGCCGAAGGCCTTTGCTGGTTGCGGTCGCATACACCTTCATGAACGCATCGACGAAATTTTCTTTTTCCCCGTTGATAACCACCTGACGATTCTGCCCATTTTTTGAAAAAACATCGCTGTCATCAAATAAGGATTTTTTTCCGTCCGTCTGAGCGTTCGCGTTCAGCAACACGAGAGATCTTTCCTCTGTTAGCGGACCCCGAAGCGCCCCCAGATCGTTCACCGAGCCGGCTCTGACCCAATTCGGAACGATCCCATCGCGATGGGACTGATCGGCCCAAAGCTTTTGTCCGTTGGAAAACTCCTTAGTGCTATGGTCAACCATCACGATGGGAGCGCCCAGAGCCTTGGCGATCCTGCCGGCTTCCTTCGCACCCCCCATCTCGACCGAGGGATCCCATTCTTCTTCCGGATAATCCGCATAATCCCTATTTTCCCCCGGAAAGCTTGAAGCGATCTTTTGTTTGATCAAAATAAATCGGGTCTTGCCCGGCTGAAGATCCGCGATCTGAGCATTCCATTTTGAAGGATCTTCAGAAAGCTCCAGGACGCCCAGCTGCGTTTTAAGGGTCTCGCTGAAATAGGGGAAGAACTGGCCCAGGCTCATATTCTGCCAGAGGATAACCGGGGTGTTCCGCTTTCCAGACTCATCCATCAGGTGGCGTAATTCCGTGATTCTCTCGAGCTCGTAAATCGCGGACGGCAACTCGCGGGCGATAATATCCCGGACGGTATAGATTGCGGCATCCTCCGTTACAATATGTTTCTGGATAAACTCGGCCGTGTCTTTGTAAGCATCCACTGTGCTAGAGGTCCGTTTTTCAGACACGCGCGATTTAAGTTCTGTCTGACGAACTTCAGATCGAGGCCCGGCCGCAGGCCATTTTCTTTCGCTCCCGTTCTTCATGTTACGAAGCTCAATAAATCCAGGCTCCTGCTTGATCACGACAGGATCCAGTCCCGCTTCGCGCAAAGCAGCATCCCATCCGCCACGATCCTTATAGATCTGAAGAGCCTTGTTATAGACCGATGAAGGAGTTCGCGGGGTACCCAATACTCCAAAAACGACCCGGGCACCTTCTTCGCCGTTTTCCAGCTGAACCGTCCCGCCACGCAAACTGAAGCCAGCCTCATGGAGAGCCTTGAGAATCTGCGGGATCTTTTGCTTCTCTCCTTCTGCCCAAGCCGGGATCTTTTTTGACCACCATTTGAACTGACGCTTGGCCGCTTCAAGCTCGGCTGTCATCGCTTCCTCACTTGCTGGCTCGGCCTTTCGAACCTCCGACCGACTTGCCTCAAAGCGGACGATCACAGCCGCTCCTTTGAACGCTGCAACCTCCTCGGCTCTTGCCCCATCGTAAGATTGCGAAATAACTTTCCTGGCTTCCTTCTCGCCTTCTTTGATCTCAGCCACTTGCCCGTGAGAAATAATCGTGAGAGCGCCTTCTTTGATAACGCGCCCCATCGCAATCCCGTCACCTTTGCTTTCCGATTTTTGCGCCAGGAAACCGCCCTCGACCACTTCGATATCCAACCCGCCACCCTTCTTGACGGGAAATCCCTGGTCCCCGCGGTCAAGAACCGCCACGTACCCGTTGCCGGTGGAATCATCATAATCGAGGACAATGGCGCCTCGTTGATAGGCATACCAGTCCACATTCTCGCTCAAGTAGTTCGCCGCCATCCTTGCGTTTTCAACAAACGACTGTTTTTTTCCATAGCCCATGCTTCGTTGGCTCTCGGCCGCTTTCCCCATCCACTGGTAACCCTCTTCGGTTCCGTCGATCAACCCCGCCCAGGCCGCGACGGCTCTTTCAAATTCCGTGCTATCTCCGATAAAGACAAATCCCGCTTTGTTGACTTGCACGCTCTTCACATCGAGCGGAGAGGGCTCACTTCGGAGGTTAAGTTTATTAACCTTCGCCCAACTATCTACCACCTTCGCCATGAATGCCGTCGGAATAGCCGGTCGCGCTTTAGTCGTTTCCTCTCTCGGGGCTTGATCTTTATTTCGCATTTCGGAACGAACCGATTTTCTTATGCGAACATCCCAACCGTAGTGATCTGCGGGCGTATCCCTCAAAGCACCTTTTTCACGAAGCTCTAAAATAGAGTCCGCTAGCTCTTTGTCATGAGAAAGACTTAAGCGAGGAAGCCCTAAGGGGAACCGACTTCCCTGATCGGTAAAGACGCGTTCGCGAGACATCTCCGCGGCAGGATCGTAGGCGTAGTCATCGGTGATGAAAAGCCCTCCATCGACAAGAAATTTCTGAAGTTCTGAAATAAACCCGGGGTCTCTTTCATAGTCCAGAGGGATTTCTTGCCCGGCTCTCTGGTAGTAGCCATCAAAATTTCCCCTCAAGGTCGAAACATAGTGGCTGGGACGCGTTATGTCCGCATCGACGAAAGTGATCATCCGAAGCGTTGTTTCATCCGCTAAGGGATGTCGCCATGGAAATGTCAGAACCGGGTATTGGCCGTCTTGGGTCATGCGAATATCCTCGATCCCCAAAGCATTTAATTCCACAGCTAAGGCGGCGAGCCGTCGCTCCGGGATATGGAGCCGGTCTCCGATCGCGTAGCCCCACTTCATTTTTTCATCCCGGTACTGCTCCGCCCATTCCGTCGCAAGCAGTTGGCTTCGGAAACTAGAGTCTTCCAGTTTTTTAAAATCCCCAGCCACCTCTCCGCCGTAAGTATTCGCGGTCCATCCGAAATAATCGGAAATAAAGAAACCCTCTTTCATGTCCGTGCTTAAAAACGCATTCGACAGGTCCACCCCCGTCGCGCCATAAATCAACCTGAAAGGCCGGAACTCCGGATTCACTTTCTCCAACACCATCCAGTCATGCAGGATATAAGCCGGATCCAGCAGACGGCTGACTCCTGACTCCCTGGCTTTCGCCTGAAGTCCCGCCCAATCCCTAAACACTTCCGCTTTCCTAATCTCGGAACGGCCGGGGATCGTCGCTCCAAGGGTGAAGTTGAAAACGCCCAAGGTCTCACCTTTGAGATAGGCGCTTTTCGCATTGTCAAAATGGAGCCACGCTCCGATATTGTCATCGTTTTTATCCGAAGAATTCGCGACCCACCCCTGCGGCGTGAAGGAATTTGAGCCGTTTGCCCGCATAAAGACTGTGGGGCGGTAGCGCCACAGCGAAAGCTTTTCGTTCTTCAGATAAAAAGTCTCCTTTTGACCCAGGGGCGCGGGATTATTAAAAATAAGTTCGTTCTTTTTTTGGAGCGAGGCTTTTTGCTGGATACCCTTCGCGTCCTGATAATCCCCCAGATCAGCGTCGTGGACTTTCCCGATGTTCATGGAGCTGGCCTGCACGGCTTGAAACCCCTCATGCCTCTGAAGCCGGTCCTCGTCAATCGAAAAATCTTTCAAGACCTTGGGCGTGAAGGAAACGTCCATGCGGGCTTCTTTTTCGGTCGCCGGATGGAAAACAATCTCGAAGTCCGTCGCTTCCCAATTCCCTGCTTGGTCGAGAAGGAACCCTTTCAAAACAAGCGTTCCTCCCGGGCCCTCTTCAAAGGAAGCCTTTGTGATCATGGGATTATGGAGATAACGGCCTCCGGTCCAATATCCCGGCATCACAAAACTCGTCCCCCAATCGAGCATCGCCCCGTCGGGCCCTCGCGTAGGAAGGGGGATTGCCCTCAAAAACCCGTTACCCTTTACAGAAAAAACCTGCCGCCCCTGCGACAGGATCTTTAGTTCAGAAAAAGAACCCCCCGGGGTCTGGATCGAGTTTTCAGCCGGCCCGGAATCCTCGGCGCCCTTAACCGCCCATGACCCTTTCGAAAAAATATTTTTCTCGAAATGCCACTGTGCCAGAGCCTTGATCGGAGCACCGGTGATCGCAATCGCACCCACCGCAAACAACCCCGTTAAGAACGTCCGGCGGGTGCTCAGGATTCGAGTCTCCGAGCGGGATAAGGAATGAAACGCGCGAAGGGCCATCGGAGGCATTGCTTGGCCGAAATCATTGAGAGCTGCGAATTGACGATAAGTCTCATGAGTGACACTTTCCCAGCGGGCCGTCAGGGCTGCTGACATGCCGAGATCCTTGGAAAAAGCTAAATGGCCGTAGGCGGTATCCACCACATACCCGAGCGGTTTGGCATGAACAGCCCCTTGCGTGGCGGCTGGTATAACGAAACGCGCATCACGAAGCGGCAATCCGGGCCACACATCTTTGAGAAGGGTCAGGCCGGGAACAAATTCCATCTCCGGTGAATTCATAACGTACGCATGCTGAAAACGGATATCTTCCAGAGAATAGCCGATCACAAATCCTTGGACGATCTCGCGGCCGGGAATACTTGGTATGTAACGGACAAGCCAGCCCTTCAGGTCGCGGATAAAAGCCTGATCGACAGGCCCTTTGGAAAAACGGCTCAGCTGCGACGGAGTTAAAACGCCTGTTTCCACAAGGATCTGGCCTTCTTTTTGGAAGCGCTCCATGAGATGTTCCAGGTTCACGATATAATTGTTGGTAAAAATAAGTCCGAGAGATTGCCACAGCTGCGGGAATTTACCGATCGCTTCGGAAACAACATGGGTAGAAGGTTCGGGGTCTCGATTTTCAGGAGCCTCAAAAGCAACATAGGCGGATTTCACCCCGAGCAACACGGGAAGAATGTGCGGATGCAGGATCGCTTGCTTTTGTTCTTGGTTCAGAAAAGGATAGATCCGTTTCAGGAGTTGCCGCTTCGCGTCAATGATCCGGACCTCTTGGGGAGAAAAAAGCTGGTCTTCTGTAATTCTGACTTCCGAGCGTAACGCGGGATGATCCAGTTGCGTCTTAACTTGTTGAAGAGCTTGTGTCACTTCTTCGTTGGTGAGAGAGGGCCGCTTGGCTTTGCTGCAATTGGCATCCTCTTTCGGGGTCTTATCGCCGCGCAAGAGCCCGGCCACGAGCGGACAAATTCCGCCGTTCACGCACCCCAGGCAAGCGGGGTGCCCCATTAAACGACCGTCGCGAACCAATTCGAGTTTCTGCTTGAGTGTCAAAAGCCTCTGCTTCCAACTCATTTGAACTGCCGGGGCCAAAGTCGCATTCGGCCCGGCGTGGAAAACACGTCCGGCCATTTCATCCAGATACTTCGTAATATCCGCAAGCGTCGTCTCCTCACGTATCACCATCACCGGGATCACGACTTCTTGGGCTTCCTCGATAGGAGCTACAGGTTTTTGGATCTCGACGCGCCAGGCGACGATCATGTCCTGCTCTTTCATGCGCAGTTGGCCTCGCACCTGCCAGGGTTCGATCTTGAGAACATCAAAACCGCTCGCTTTGAGAGCTTTTCTGAACCCATCCATGGAACCCTCATCAAAGGCGGTATTGATCATGTGCTCTTTGACCCACAGGGTATTGTTCCACTGCATCTTCGCGTCCTCGATCCGGTCTGCAAGCCCGGAAACCCTTCCGGCCCGGACTTCTTCAAAGACCCAAAGCCCGTAGCGCAGGATGTAAGAAAGGACCTCATGATCCGCTTTGGATCCTTTTCTCTTATTTATTTCAGATTGAAGTACTTCAAAGGCAGCCTGCAAGGATTTAAGGTTCGCGCCCGAGGGGCTCTGGACATAACGCTGCGCTACTTCAAAAACACCGGTTTGCATGGCCCAGTTGATCTGTTCCACAAGCGACCTGGCCCGCTCCACCCAGAACGAATTCTTGTGGTGGATCACAAAAACCCCTTTTCCTCCGTCTTTAAGGACCTTATGGATCTGCTTGAGGACGCTCTCTGTTTCTCCGTATTCGATCGCGAATTGTCCCGTCACAAGGTCAAAGTCGTTTGGAATATTTTTTATTCCAGAAAAAGTCTCCATGGATGCTTGTCTGAAGTTAATGCCGGGGGCGATCACTTTCGGAGTCGCATAATCAATCGCCCAAACGTCGAACCCCTTGCCGGGGATCCCGGGTGCCAGCCCCGCGACGGCTCCGTTCCCCGTGGCAAGATCAAGGATCCGAGAACCTGCGGACATCTTCGAGAAAACATCTTCCCAGAACTTGTTCAACGAAACGCCGGCAAATCCCGGCAACGAATTGGCGTAGACCTCGAGAAATTGGGTCCATTTTTCCCGCTCGCGATTCTCTTTTTCGCCGCGCACTTCGGAGCGAGAATTTACGAGATTTTGAAGCTCGCTAACGTACTTTGCCGGGGCGTT
>JBAXGK010000061.1:0-9556 GCA_037139435.1 Candidatus Omnitrophota bacterium
GGTTCCTTTGGTTTAATTCCTATCCGGCGGAAGTCTTTATGGGAGTCACTGGATCTCTTTCTCTGGGGAGCGCGCTTGGCGCGATCGCGGTGCTCACGAAAAAAGAACTCGTGCTCGTGATCGTTGGCGGGATCTTCGTGTGGGAGGCGCTTTCCGTGATCCTGCAGGTCGCGAGTTTTAAGCTCCGGAAAAAAAGAATTTTTTTGATGTCGCCCTTCCATCATCATCTGCAGCGTAAAGGCTGGCCGGAGTCCAAGATCACCATCCGGCTTTGGATTATCGCTTTCATTCTCGCTATTGTGGGTCTTAGCACGCTGAAGGTCCGGTGATAGGATGATGGCTCCCGGAACGAAGGTGACGGTGCTGGGATTACGGGACACCGGTTTTCTGAGCGCTCTTTGTCTCCATGAAAAAGGCTATCAGGTTTTCGCTTCCGATCTCGCGGATACCGAAGATGTGCGCGAGAATGTTTCGAAGCTCACGAAACTTGGAATCTCCGCGGAATGCGGGAAACATTCGTTCGACGTCATCCTTGCCGCCGATTGGATTCTGATCTCGCCTGGGATCCCGCCAGGATCCAAGATTTATCAAGCGATTGTCGCCGCGAAAAAACCGATCTATAGCGAGATCGAAGTCGCGAGTTGGTTCTCACCGGCTAAAACCGTGGTGGCGGTGACGGGTTCTTGCGGTAAAACGACGACCGCGACTTTGCTCGCCCAGATCGTTGAAGCCAGTGGACGTCCGGCCATTCTTTGCGGCAATATCGGGAATCCGTGGATCGGAGAAATTCCTAAGATCACGCCTGAGACCGTGGTCGTGCTCGAGGTCAGCTCTTTTCAATTGATGCATTGCGCGAGTTTTGCCCCTTCGGTCGGATTGCTTCTCAATGTCTTCCCGAACCATATGGATTGGCATGCCGACATGAAAGAATATGCCGAGGCCAAGCTGAATCTTTTTCGCGCGATGAAGGATACCGATGTGATGATCTGCCGACGAAAGGATGAATCCGATTATTTTCCAGATTTCCGGACGGAGGCGCGACGCGTTTATTTTGACGAGCGTCCGGCCACCAACCCGAACGAGGCCGCGCTCCTTTGCACCGCGGAAGCGTTGGGATGTCCGGGTGAACTTGTCGAAAAGGCGATCCGGAATTTCCGTGGGATCGAACACCGGCTCGAGAAATTCGCCGAGTGGGATAATGTTGCTTTTGTTAATGATTCCAAAGCGACCACGACCGCGTCACTCGCCTGGGCTCTTGAGAAATTCGGAGACGGGACGGTGGTGCTTGTTTGCGGTGGTAAGTACAAGACCGACGTTAAGGATTTCAGGACCCTGAGAGAGGTGATTGCCCGGAAAGTGCGGTGCGCCATCTTGATCGGAGCTGCGCGGCCGATCATGAAAGAGGCGTGGCATGGAACGGCTCCCATGGTGGAGGCTGAGAGCCTCGAAGAGGCGTGCCGTTTGAGTCATGAGAAGGCTCAGAAAGGTGATACGGTCCTCTTGTCGCCAGCCTGTGCGAGTTTTGATATGTTCAAGAATTATCAGGAGCGGGGGAGGTTGTTTAAAGAGATGATCCAAAAAAGACTGCAGCCTATGGGCTTGGAGAAGTAGCTATGTCCAAAGAAGCGCGTTTATTATTCGTGGTGACTTATCTTCTGGTGGGCATTGGGATCGTTATGATCTACAGTGCGAGCGGTGTTTTGGCGTTCGATCGTCACGGGAATGAGCTTTTTTTCCTCATGCGTCAGGGGCTTTATGTGATCTTGGGGACGATCGGTTTTTTTATTGCCTCAGCTCTTCCGACCGATTTTTACAAACAGAATGCCCGCGCGTTTATGTTGCTCGCGATCATGCTTTTGATGGCGGTCTACCTTCCCGTGATCGGACATTCGGCGGGCGGGGCGCGGCGATGGATCCACCTCGGAGGATTCCAGTTCCAGCCTGTGGAGTTCGCGAAACTGGCTTGTTGTATCTATCTGGCGGATTATATCGGGCGGAAGATCGCTGTCGTGCAGAAGGGGGATGTCCGTGTATTTGTCCCGCCCCTTATCCTGATCGGGTTTGTATGCGGTTTGACGCTCCTGGAACCCGACCTGGGCTCTGTGGCGTTCATCGTGATGATGACGTCCGTCATTCTCTTCGTTTCGGGGCTTCAATTGCGCTACGTGTTTGGTGCTCTGGCTGTTTTGCTTCCGGCTCTTTACTTTTTGATCATCCGCGTGCCGTACCGCCTGAGTCGTCTCGAGGCATATCTGAATCCGTGGGAAGACCCCCAGGGATCAGGCTTCCAGATCATTCAATCTTTTCTCGCGTTCGCTTCCGGAGGAGTACACGGCGTGGGGCTCGGGCAGAGCACGCAAAAGCTTTTTTATCTTCCGTCGAGCCATAACGACTTTATCCTTGCGGTGATCGGGGAAGAGCTCGGGCTGATCGGTATCATGTTTGTGATCGCGCTTTACATCCTGTTTTTTGTTTGCTGCATCCGGATGGCGCGGAAGACGGACCAGCCATTCGAGAAGCTTCTGATCACTTCGATCACGCTTCTCATTGTTTTGCAGACCGTGATCCATATGATGGTTGCGACCGGTCTTGTTCCGACCAAAGGGCTGCCTCTGCCCTTTATCAGTTATGGCGGAAGCTCGATCGTGGTGAATTTGATCGCGGTTGGGATCCTCATCGCCATCGATCGTCGCAAGCGCCACAGTACCTGATATGTCGAAAACCCCGGATCCTTCGAAAACGTCCCGTCCGGCGATCCGTCTGGTGGTTTACGCCGGTCCCACGGGTGGGCATGTTTTCCCCGCTCAGTCGTTCAGTGAAGGCTTCCGGAAACGATTCCCGGATTACAGGATCGATCTTGTCACCTGTCACCGGGCGAAATCGCTGGTGGATAAAATGCCGCTTGGGATCTTTGGCTCGGTCTCGTATCTTCCCGAGTTCGGTTTCCCCGGAGGCTTTTCCTGGAAGACCTTGAAGCCGTTCTTTCTTTTTCCGTATCTTTTTCTTCAAGCTTTCCTTTTTCTAAAACGGATTAAACCGGATCTTTGTGTGGGGTTCGGAAGTTTTGTCTCTTACCCGGGCATGATGATGGCTCACTGGCTGAAGATCCCGACGCTTGTCCATGAACAGAACCGAGTTCCCGGTAAAGCGACTCACTGGCTTGTGCCACACATGGACGTTGTTGCTGAAAGTTTTGAGGGGACCCGATTCCTGAAAAAGCCCAAGGTTCTGCACACGGTAGGGCTTCCTTTGAGGTCTTTTATTGTCGAGGCGGCAGCAAAGACGAAGGGGGGATCGACCCCTCGTCTGCTTACCCTGCTTGTGGTCGGAGGATCGCAAGGCGCCCAGGGTTTAAACAAGGCCGTTACGGACGCGATCGCTGCTTTATCGGATGAAGAAAGGTCCAAAATTGCCGTTATTCATATTACAGGAAAGCGTGACCAGTCGTGGGTTTCAGAGCGTTACGCGCCATTAGCTTTATCAAGTGAAGTGCATTCTTTTTTTAGTGCGATGGACGAGCTTTTTCAGAAGACAGATCTTGCCATCACCCGGGCCGGAGCGAACACGCTTTTTGAATTGGCGGCATTCGGAGTTCCGGCGCTCGTGATCCCGTATCCGCACGCAGGCGGTCATCAAAAGTACAATGCGCAAGGCTTCGCAGAAAAAGGCGGGCTGATCTTTCATGAAGAAGATGCCGCGGTGAAGGAATGGCTTGTCGAACATTTGAGAAATACGATTGAAGATCCAAGCTCCTTGGCCGCAAGGGCGAAAGCGATGAAAGAGGTCTCGAGGCCCAAGGCCACAGACGAACTGATTGAAATAGCAAGAAAGTTGATCGAAACCCATGAAGATCGTACACGATAATCTTATTCGCGATAGTCGCGCGGCCTACCTGATCGGGATCGGAGGATCCGGGATGAGCGGGCTTGCGCGCATTTTGAAACATCTCGGGCTTTCGGTTTCCGGCTCCGACTACAAAGAAACGCCTGTCACGCAAAATCTCCGCCGTTCGGGCATCCCGGTCCACATCGGCCAAAAGACCGTTGGATTTGGGGATGCGGATCTTATTATCTATTCCACCGCGATCGGTAAGGATCATCTGGAACTCAACGAAGCCCGCAAACTCGGCCGCAAGGTCCATCATCGGGCGGAAGTGCTTGCCTCGCTTTTAAATCATGCCGAAACCTCGATCGGAGTTTTGGGGACGCATGGTAAGACCACGACATCCGCTATGGTCTCTCATGTTCTTTCCCAGATCGGAGCGAACCCGACCTGCGTCGTCGGAAGCGATATGCTTAACTATGACACCAATATCGTGGCTGGCGGCCGGGATTATTGGGTGAGCGAGGTGGACGAAAGTGACAGCTCTCACGAGTTTTACGCTCCGCATTATTCGATCATCACGAACCTCGAGCCCGAACATCTTGATCACTATGGCACCTGGGAGAATTTGACGGATTCGTTTCGCCGGTTTCTTGAGCAGGTCCAGGATCCGGGGCTTGTGGCCTATTTTGGCGATGACCCGACGCTCACAATGCTCGTGCGGGAGAGTGGCCGGCCGAGCGTCAATTTTGGATTTTCCGAAGAATGCGTTTATTCGGCCCAAAACATCACGCTTCACGCATTCGGTTCCGAATTCGATCTTTTCGAGTCGGGTCTCTATAGCGAGCATATGAAACTTTCGGTGCCGGGTCGCCACAATATCGCCAATGCCCTCGCGACCTTATCCATTTTGTTGCATTTGGGTTTTGATCTGGACCTGGTCCGCGACGCGCTCGCGACATTTAAAGGAACGCGGCGCCGTATGGAACTCAAAGGACAGACCTCGCAATTTCTGGTGCTCGATGATTACGCGCATCATCCGACCGAGGTGAAGGCTGTTTTGCGCGCACTTCATGAAGCGGGAAAATACGTGCGGGTAATTTTTCAGCCGCATCGTTACAGTCGCACTAAAAATCTTTACCGGGAATTCGCCCACGCATTCGATGATGCTGAAGAAGTCGTGCTGACGGATATCTATGGCGCAGGGGAGGCCAACCCTGAGGGGGTTAATGTCGAAATGGTCTATCAGGAAATATTGAAGACCGGCCATAAGCATGTTTCGGTCGTGCGTAAAGAACAGATCCTCCCTTACCTTGCAGAGCACCCGCTGAATAACGGCGTGATGATCTTCATGGGGGCGGGGGATATCGGAGATATTGCCAGTGAGTTCGTCAATCACCTCGACCCCTGCGCTACAGCGTAACGTTCCTCTTGCTCCTCACACCACTCTGCGGATCGGCGGGGCGGCGGCCTATTATGCCGAGCCGGAAAGCGAGGATGCGCTGGCCAAACTTTTAGCTTGGGCGCAGCGGGAGGGGCATTCTTTTTTTATTTTAGGGAACGGTTCCAATGTGATCTTTGAGGACGCCGGCTTCGAGGGACTTGTGATCTCGATGCATCGTTTCCGGAACGATCTTATCAAGATGGACCTGGAGCGATCTCAGGTGACGGTTTCGGCAGGCGTGAGTTTGGCGCGGCTTGTCCGGTTTTGCCAGGAGTCCGGTCTCGCGGGTACGGAATTCTTGGCGCAGATTCCGGGGACGGTGGGCGGAGCGCTTGTGATGAACGCGGGATTCAGTCGCCACGCCGGGCAGCGCAACGAGATCGGTGATCTGGTCGAAGAGGTTCGGGTGCTTCAAAAGGACGGGACGACCCTGATGCTGGGGCGCGAAGACTTGAAGTTTTCTTATCGCCATTCGAATCTTGATCCGTATCTAGTTCTCGAGGCGACGCTCAAGTTGTGGCGCCGGCCTAAGGATCAGATCCAGAATGAAATGAGGGCGAATCAGGATTTCCGGAAAATGCGTCAGGATATCACCGAGCCGAACGCGGGTTCGATCTTCAAGAATCCTCTCGGGCTTAAATATGCCGCTGGGGCTTTGATCGAAAAGGCGGGCCTTAAAGGGAAACGGATCGGTGGGATCCAGGTTTCCGAGCAACACGCGAACTATTTTGTTAATAAGGGCAATGCCACTTCAGCGGATGTCCTGCAACTTATTGGAGAAGTCCGAAAGGCTGTTTTTCATGCAACCGGAATTACACTCGAACCCGAAATTCGCATCGCTCAAAAAAATTAAGGTTGGCGTGGTGCGCGGCGGCCATTCGGCCGAGCGCGGCATCTCGCTCCGTTCCGGCCGTGCCGTGACCCGCGCGTTGAAACGAGTGGGGGTCTCGGCGTTCCCGATCGATCCTTCTGAGCGAAAGACTTTCTCCGAAAAGATTCGCAAAGCCGACATTCTTTTTATCGCTCTTCATGGGAAGGGTGGGGAAGATGGTGCGATTCAGCGAATGCTGGAGGGGAAGCGCATCCTCTTCACGGGATCGCCTTCTACGGCCTGCGAAAAAAGTTTTGATAAGGAAATCAGCAAGCGACATTTTGAAAAGCTGGGTATACCGACGCCGGAGTACGCGATTCTCCATAAGACAAACTGGCGCCAAGTGGCGGCGGCATTCCCCGCACCATATTTTGCAAAGCCTCTCGACGGTGGTTCGAGCCAGGGCGTCTTCTTAGTTGAAGATTTTCGGAGATCAGCCGAAAGATTAAGACGGTCCGTATTACGGTTTGGCAGGCTTTTGATCGAAAAGAGGATCGTCGGCCGGGAATTGACGGCCGGACTTCTTGGGAGGCTGAGACTTCCCATCGTGGAAGTGAAGCCGTCCGGTCCTTTTTACGATTATAAATCAAAATATACCAAGGGCATGACGACCTACGAAGTTCCGGCAAGGATCCCGGCGAAAGTTGCCCAAAAGATCCAGGCGATTGCTTATCGGGTTCACCGGGGCCTCGGGCTTCACGGCTTTTCGAGGGTGGACGTGATGTTGGATGAAAAAAACCGGCCGTATGTGCTGGAAGTGAACAGCATTCCAGGGCTGACGGAATTCAGCCTTCTTCCGAAAGCGGCGCGAGCGATCGGGATCAGTTTTGAGGAGTTGTGTTTACGCGTTCTCCTCGACGCTTATGAACCTAAAAGGAAGAAATAATTGTCTATGAGTAAGAAAAAGTTCCGAAAAGGTAAAAATGGATGGTTCTTTTCCGCGATCGGCGCACTGTCCCGAGGGATTGGCTGGCTTCTTTGGAAATTACTTCCGGTTGTGTTGATCGCCGGAGTTCTCGCTTATGCCGGTTTTGTCGTGAAGAAAGGCTTGTGTGAGGACCGTTGGCTCAGGGTGCAGTCTGTCCGGATCATACCTCCGGACGCTCTTTCGCCGCAGAGTATACGGACGCTTGAGGACAAGATCCTCGGGATGAATATCCTGCTACTTGATCTGAAAAAGATCGCAGCGACGATCGAACTCGGACCGGGCGCGCAAAGCGTGCGTGTGGTTCGCGAGATGCCGACAACGATCCGTGTCGAGATCCAGAAACGCAACCCCATCGCGAATGTGCAGCTGAAGCCCGGAGGCCCGTATGCGATCGTGGCCGAAGACGGATTCATCATTGATATCCGCCCGGCTCTCGATCCCTCATGGGTCTTTGTGGAGGATTTTAGCGAGCCGTTCAAAGAACCGAGGATCGGAGCGCGTCTCCAGAACAAAGGTTTTGCAGAAGCGTTGCGGTTCATGAAAGCTTACCGGAGCCATGAGCTAGCAAGTCGCGAAACTGTGACGCGGGTCAGTCTCGACCCGAATGGTTATGTGACGATCCGGCTTGGGGAAGGACCCGATTTTAAGTTGGGCCGAAAAGCCTCCGAGTGCATGACGATCCTGACCAATGCGGTTTATCTTTTACAGACCAAGACGCGAGAGAATATTGACTACATGGATCTTCAATACAATCGCGTGGCGGTGAAGGAGAAAAAATGAGTTCTGCCATGGATATGAAGAACAAATGCGTTGTGGTTTATGTCGGCACCCGGAAGCTGATGGTGATGCTGGGGGACACGGGGAGTCATAACCCGCAGGTGCTCCGTCACGAAGAAACCCTCTTTCCAGAAGGCTTTGAAAAAGGATTGGTCTCCAATCTCCAGAACGCGAGCGCCTCCTTGGAAAAGCTGATGAAAGCCCTCTTGCCGCCGGAAGCCTGGGAGCAGGTCTCGGTCTATGTGGTGCTGGGGAACAGCCGCTTTAAGATGTACCGGTTCTCAAGCTGTGAATATTACTCACCCGAACGGCGTACGATCAGCTCGCATGAGGTCCAGTCCGTGGTCCAGCAGACGAGGAACGTTGCCACTTTGCCCCTGAATGAATCCATTTTGCAGGCGATTCCGGAATCTTTTCTCGTCAATGACATGCCGGCGGTGCGCAATCCCGTGGGCCTCGAGGCCGAACGTTTGGGCGTGACGCTTCAGATCTACACCATGGAATTCCAGGCCTTTCGCAATATCGCCAAGATCTTTGAAACACTGGACCTTGAGGTGGAGGGCTATTTCCCGAAAGTATTGCCGCTTTCGGAGGCCGTGTTGGGGGAGGCCGAAAAACAGGAAGGGGGCATGATCCTGGACATTGCCGATGATGCGACGCAGTTGGTTCTTTGGAAGAACGGGCTCCTCGCCGGAGTGCGGACGCTTCCGATGGGAGGACATCATCTCACGCAGTGTGTGGCCAAAGATTGGAATATCTCAGAGCGCGATGCGGAGAGGGTTAAGGAAAAATTCGCGACGCTTGATGCGCGTGAGCAGGAAAGCGAAGAGCTAGTCCCGCTCGTGACGCGCAATGAAAAGGTGCAGCAGTCCATCTCGCGGAAGGAATTCCTCCAGAAATTTTTCAAACACACGCATGGATGGATGACCCAGATACTGGAGTCCGCAGACAGTTTTATGCAGGACGAGAAGGTCCGTTACCCGCACATTGTTTTCACCGGTGGGGCAGTGATGACGGAAGGTTTTCTCGAGTGGGTCCAGAAGGAATTTTCGCGCGACGGGAAGCTTGGCACCTCGCGCCACGTCGAAGCTCCGCAGGAGCTGGTCCGCGATCCCTCGATGGCACCCGCCCTCGGGATGTTCCGGTGGGTGATGACCTACAAGCGCGCCCAGGAAGCCCTCTTCACTCCCCGCGGTTTTGTCGCCAAGGCCATGGCTGCGGCCCGTCAATGGTTTTCCAATTACTTCTAAAAAAATGTAAGCGGTACGTGTTCCTTCCCGCCACCTCCGAGGTGGTGAAGTGTGATCTTTTGAAGGGCTGAAAGCCGCTCGGGCCTTTAGGTTTCTGGGCAAGCGCGGGTTCGGGCCTCGGTTCCGGTCGGATGAGCTTTTTCTGCAATTTTCGAAACAAAATTCCTGATATAAAATATGCAAGAGGATGGGTGTATTAGCGATCATTTATGCTATGTATTACTATATAAATTGCTATGAAACGCTATAATCTGTTTAAATGCATAAAAAAAGGTATCAAAGCGCTTGTTTTATGCTTTTTCGTAGAGTAGGCTTCTATTATAGGAAATGAAAAATGAAAAAAGAAAAACATACAATACAACTTTGGGAATGTGTTGCCGGGGAACGTGCCACGGGCAACGGGATAAGGGCTAAGAAATTAATTGCGCTTAGTACAGCCTTGGTATTTGCCTGGTCCATGTGCA
>JBAXGK010000062.1:0-9549 GCA_037139435.1 Candidatus Omnitrophota bacterium
GTATCGTACATTGGATCAGGAGGATCAAAGCAACCATGACCCCTGCCGATCTTCCTGCAACTGCTTTTTTCCGATTCTCCATTTCTTTTCTCCGAATAGGGGGCAGCCCTGCCTAGACACGAATTTTCACAGACTTTCTTAAAAAATTCTTCTCATGCCCAGGTGAGAGGTTTAAGAGAAAGCCCGCGAACATACGAGGCGGCAGAAACTCCCTAGAGATATCGAATGGCTTGTGAATAAACTTGAGGCCTGTTTAAAGATGAGCGACTGATTATGAGGCGGAAAAGTCTGACTGCGGTTTTCGGTTTTAAACGCGCGCTAAAACCTCTTCGGGGAAATTCCTGCCATCGCGCAACCTTTGAGAATTGCGTTTGCCTTCCGGAAGCTCGGAACATAAAAAAAACGCATCTTTCGTTACGCGTCGGGTACGCCATCGATTCATAAAGGCTAACATCCGTTGCGTTTTTCAGCAAGAGCCCCTCCAATTCCCGTCCACACGAAGGGGCCTAGCCCAAAGGCCAGCTGCGGCTTGCTACCGGGCACGACTGAGTGTCGGAATCGATCAACGAACAAAAACGATAACACCCGTTTCGCTTTTCAGCAAGAGCTCCCCTCAACAAAATAATTCCGTTGTATTTCATCGCTAAGATAATGCGAAAATCATCTTTGTGATAGGGGCCTATTTTTAGGAGGACTGGAACTTTTCGCTTTTTTTGCCGCGGGGATAAAACAGATGACGGAGAGTTGGATTCCGTCCGACATTTTCATCATCTCCCGGCACGCTGTAAAATCCTTAACCGGCTGACGGAGATTAACGCCCACAGCAACAGTCCGGACAAGCACCGGTAAATACTTTTTTTATTTCATGTACGCCTAATTTTCCAGGCCTATTTCCACTTCACAATCACGGACGTTTTAAAAAATCCACCGCGATCTTGGCGAATAACACGGGCTTTTCTATATGGATACTATGCCCGGAAGCCTTGACGATCCGGATAACGCTTCCCCGTATATGTTTTGCGAGCCCCCTGGCCTCATCAGACTTTATTAGAATATCCTCCTCGCCTTCCATGACTAAAGTCTTGGCTTTAATGGCGGATAAACGGCCACGGGAATCAAATTTAGCAATAGCTTCCGCCTGGGCCTTAAAACCACCGGCACTTACGGGAAAAGGATACACTGCGGCTTTTTTGACAAAATTGTCGACAAAAGATCCGGTGTTTAAAGTCCTTTGGGAAAACAACCAGAACGTCCATGCCCTTACCCAGTCCTCGATATTTTCTTTTTTCCGGAGTTTGTTATAAAATTCAAAAAACAGGGCATTGTTCCGCTTCGAGGAAATAGGGCCCGTGCTCTCCAGGATGAGTTTGTCGATACGCCCTGGATAGTGGATGGCGATATCCTGCGCGATATACCCTCCCATGGAGTGGCCTATCACGTGCGCTCGCTTTATCTTCAAATGGTCGAGCAGCCCTAGAGCATCATCAGCCATCCGGTGGATGGTATGCGGTTTTCGCTCCCTGCCACTCCGCCCTGCTCCCCGATTGTCAAAGAGAATGGTTTGAAAATAGGGCGAAAATTCTTCGACCACTCCCAACCAGCTTGAACTGTCAGAGCCAAGACCGCTGATGAATAAAAGAGGATCGCCGTTACCATAGACTTCATAGTAAAGCGAAATGTCATGGAGTCTAACTTTCGGCATATAAGAGCTTCATCTCCTGCCCCTGACGCGCTAAGCGGCTTCCGGCATTACCGAGGAATGATGGCTGACAATCAGCCACTGTGAACCATTCCACCGGTAGGTGAAACTGTATCGACCTCTCACAACCTCACCGGTCTTGGCGAAAGTAAATGTATAGAGTCCGGAATCTACGGCCATGTTGCATCCTATTTCGATCTTGCGAAGGTCGATTTTACCGGATGGGCGTTTTTCCAGGAAATGACGGAAGTAGTCTTCTTTTTCATCCGGCGTCAATCTCGGCTTACTGGATACCGTAGGCAGAAGAATCGATCTTTCGGCGTAAAGAGAGACAACCTTGCGGGGATCTCCTGTCTGCAAGGACTGATTCCAACGATCAAAAAGCGAGGCTATTTCATCTTCGCTTGCAGACTTGCAGTATTCATAGTGGTCGACCGATCGCGAGGCGGATCCTCCTTGATGCGCGGCGCATCCGAAAAACCCCACGAGCGCAATTGAAACGGCTGCGATTTTGATTATTTTCATGTCCGCCTCCCCCCATATCTTAACCCATTTACCCATAAACCCTTGTTTAAATAATGACGGCGACCCTTGCCCCAAGGACAACATCCGGGCAAATATCTTTCTCGGCATCCGGATCGGTCACCACCTGCAAATTGGGAATGATCTTTACAAAAGGATGCAGGTTGAAATTATAATAAAGTTCATAGATCGTCTCTGCCTTGGCCGTATTTTCACCCCGCGATTTTTTATAATCGCTTCCGAAGATCGACTGGTTGACCCCGAGACCCAGCACGTCCGTCTTGCGCCCGGGAATAAGCTCCCGGATCTCTCCGCCCGTCGACCACAGGTTCTCTATCGCTTCCACTTTTCCGTCCGCGAGCCCGTACCTGAAAAACAGCGAAACCTTTTGTGTGATCTGCTGGTCAAAGCTCAGAGCAAAGCCGGTCGTCACGTTTTTTTCTCCTTCGCCGTTCAGGTAATCCTCTTTTTTGCGATTCACCCATGAGATGAGCCGGTATTTCCCCTGAAGCTTTCCTAGCTTAGGGGTCAGTCCCAGCTCATTGATAAAAAAGGTGCTCTCGAAAGCGCGCCGCACGCCGATCTGGGTCGAGCTGGCATTCGCATTGGAAGCTCCCGTCTGAAAATAGAGCCATTCGAAGGGCTTGACCCCAAACATCGCCCCGAGTCCTTTTTTCGGAAAGGGTATCGTAAGATTGCCGACCAGAGAGCTCGAGAGGAATTGAAGGTCCGAACTGTTGGCAACCTCATTGGTATCGCACCAGTCGGAGAGATCCATTCTTCCTCCAACAAAGTAAATCTTATCATCATAAAATTTTTGCCTGAGATAGAACTCTGTGACATAAATGGCGGTTATCTCGCCTGCGTCTCCATCCAACACCGAAAAGGTGGGAAGCAGTTTGTCAATCCCCTTGCCGTTCCCGCCTTCCACTTCAAAAACAGTGGACGCGCCCTGCCAAAGCCTCTGCTCAAGCGCGACGTTGTAATACCACGCGCTCCTGTACTTGCCCTGGTTCGTTTCACTCGCGAGCGAAACGGGATTCTGCATGTTGGCAACGACAGCAAAAGAGGTGCCGTATTTATCTTCGAAGGTGTTTCGAGCGCTCTGGAATTTTTCAACCCAGGTGCTCGGCTTTGCAATCCGGATCTCTTGGGCGACCTGGTCCGAGAGATTAATGGCCTGTTCATCGGCCCCAGCGCGAGCGCAAAATACGCCGAGCAGCACGCAAACCGAAAAAAAGATCCTTTTTCGCATTAATTTTTAGACTTTAAAGGAATGACCGGCAGGATCAACCGGGAGGGATATTGACTGCTGTGATGAATATTAATTCCGGCTTTACGGATTTCCGAACTCACCGTTTCAGATTCTCCCGTCTGAAGATTCCTCGAATAGGTCGGATACCAGCTTCCCATGATCTGAACTCGCAGGCGATGGCCTTGCTTGAAGGTATTGCCTGTCCTTAAATTTTTAAATACGAGCTTGATCACCTCGCCTTTTTTAATGAGTTTGCGCTCCGGGGTCTCATCCCGGTAACTGACCCGCATGACTTCCATGCCCGGGCTCATCAGATTAAACGCGGTCCCCTCCGGCGCGACATCGAGCATTTTTACGTAGAGATCACAATCCGGAGCCTCCGTCGACACGTAGATTTCCGCCCGGATATTCCCGGCGACATTGAGCGGGCCGGAAAAAGGCTCGGTTTCAAAGGTGAGCACGTCAGGCCTTGCGGCAAGATAATCTAAATTATAAGCGCCAAAGGTGGTCCCGAAATTATCCTTCACCGGGTTGGCTGGGTCGGAAACAAATGAACTGAGGGCCGCGCCGTTGGTTTGTGCCCAGGTAAGATCCCCCTTGGCTGCGGCAGCGCTCTCGCGCGAAAGATAGATCGGGGTTTCAACGGTACCCTTAAGCGGCCAGGCATCCTCTTCGAGCCAGCGATCCTCTGCCATGAGAAATGCTTTTACGGGCTTTTGCTTGTCCACACCGTTCTCAATCCCCCGCACATAATGATCGAGGAAATCCAGCACCACTTTGTCATAATCGATGATCGCTGCCGCGCCGAATTTTCTCTCACCGGAAACTGCTTTCCGGGTACTCTCAACACCGTGGGTCCAGGAACCGATCAATAACTGCGTCTTGGGATCGGGCCAACCCTTCCTTGCCGCCACCAACCCCATAAAATTTTTTGTGGCCCCCTGAGGACCGTAGGATTCGTCATACCAGCCGGAGATATTCAGCACAGCGGCTTTGACTTTGCCGTATCTATGCTCCAGATTCCCCCAGTCCCAATAGGCCGTATAAGGGCCATGCCGCAGCCAGTCATAATAATACGGGCAGGCACCTTTCAGATAAGGCATATCCAGCGTCGGAAGATATCCATTGATGGCGTCCATCCCGATCCGGTTGTATTCCTTGTCAGCTTCTTCGTAAGTTTTTGGCCCGGGCAAATTCTTCTTTGCCCTGGCATCCGGAGACATATGCCGGTAACACCAATTCGTCCAATCGATCTCAAAAACTCCTGAAAAATAGATAAATTGATCCGGCGTGGAGCCCACCATGGCCGGGACGATCGCTTTCAGATGCGGTGGATTTTCTAAAGCGGCATACCACTGAACCGCTCCCGGGTAAGAAAGCCCGAAAGTCCCCACATGGCCATCCGACCACGGCTGAGAGGCAGCCCATTCGATCGTATCGTAGCCATCCTTGCCTTCATTTCTATAAGGGGAAAACTCGCCCTCCGATTTGAAACGGCCCCTGACGTCCTGGACCACCACAGCATAACCGCGCTTCACCGCATGCTTGAAGGTTTTCTCGTTATCTGGGTCCCCTTCATCTTTGCTGTAAGGCGTCCTGAAGATCAGCGTCGGGAATTTACCTTCCTGGGAGGGCCGGAAAATATTCGCACTGAGCTTGACCCCGTCACGCATGGGGACAACCACATTTTTCTCTTCATAGAATTCGGGTCCGGATTCGGCGCAACAGAAAGAATAGGCGACTAAAAAATATGAAAAAACCGCCACCCCAATGATCTTTGCCCTGGACGTACCCATGAGATCCTCCTTGATAAAATAGTTTGCTCAGTATACCCAGTAAAAAAACTGTTTCCAGGCCATAACAATCCTACACTCCTTATGTTCGCTTCCAGATAGTATCGGCCTCAGGTTCGTCGAACTGAGTGACAGGATGTCCCGGACAGAAAAAACGAACGAGTTTAGGCTCTTCGCGCGCGCCAAACGATGCCGTGCGGACACCGTGGCCGTTCCTCGGCGAAGGCAATGGATTCGAATCTAATGTCTTATCACTTAATATGATGATCTAAGCACAAGGCTCGCACAGGCTACCAGCCGGACAGGGCGGGCACGCGCTCTTATAAAAATAAGCGCGAGTCTCAAAACGCAATTCTCCGTGCAACTAATTTCGTTTCAGTTCTTCAATCGCATAAAGTCCTCCCTCTTGCAATATGTTTTCGGAAAGAATTATTCCGGAAGGCGTGACCGGCGCATCGGTGAGAGACTCGGCAGCAAAAGCTAGGTTGGAAAGAAAGAGGCATATCGCAGGAGCAAGGGAGAGCCTTCTCAGGAGAGGTTTATAGGCCGCAGATTTGAATTGTTGAACTAACAGATTTTTTCAAGGTGCTAGCGTCAATGCTTACGCCCCCTATTTCGAGGCCCCTAAAAACAGAAAAGGCCCAGCGATGGTTAGTAGGCCCAGGCGCTATTTCATCCAAGGTCTAACCGAAGCTAAGCCTCTGTGTGAGATCACTGGAAGGGCGCTTGTCTCCTTCAGGACAGCCCCGAAAGTTGGGGTGTTGCCAGCTAAGCGATTTTCTGGCGTCAGCAACCTCGATAGGCCATTTGCTTTATCCAAATCGCCTTTAGCCTACGTCGGTTATGTGGGTGATAAAGCCCCTCCCTCCGTAAGCTGTATACCTCATGTCAAAAGAGCACGCCAAGAGCGGCTCTCTTACGGTGGGGCTTGAGTCCCCCGAGCCTCCAGCATCTCTTGGCCTATTAGAAACCTAGCACACGGGAGATAAAAAAGGAAGACCTGGAAAAAATAAATCTATCTCGACAGGTTCTTCATGATGACAAATTCTTTCCCGGGCTAACCCCTCCCCACCGGGCGGCGTCCAGTTTCCTCGATACCTCCATCACTCTATCCGCATTGCCGTCCTAAACGGCAGCTTGAGGAGGTCTGCCCATGGGGTCAAAGTCCGCAACGACAAGCTCTACCGCTTTCAGGTATTGCGTGACTTTATCTCGGGTGCTTTTTGCGCTAACCAGGCCTACCACCTTTTTATCTTCTGTGGGTGTGGAATACTTCCCGAAGGCAATAAAACCATCGAGCATCATATCGCTATAAGGCGCGACGAAAAAATCGGCGTCTTTGATCATCGTAATCACGACCGAACCCGTCGCTATGGCATAGAGTCTTCTCAGAAATTTCTGCACGAACCAGTAGACGACCGGAGGCAGAAGCGCCGACAGTTCAAACAACTTGTAAATACCGTTGGTCCTGGATCTTGCCCTTAAGAGCTTCCGATGAAATGCCTGTTGATATGCTAAAAAAGCATCCGGACAACTGGGATCATTCATATAACGCGCGGGACGAATGTTCACAAAACCCAGGGTCCTTTCTCCCGGACGCGTGGAGGGCAGATCCACCGGGAACAGGAATTTTTTTCCGGAAAAAACAGGCTGCTGGGCAAGCCCCCAGCCAAGCATACTGATCACCGGGATGGGCGACGGCAATTGCCCCTCATATAATGTATTGAGCGCTTCTCTGGCCTTCAGTAACGGACGGAAATCAATGAGCTGATCCGCATAATACAGCGAGCTCTCCCCATTTTCCGTCGTGCATTGCACCGGGGCGGCCTCGGCTAAACGGTCCGCCACCACGGGAAACACAAGATCGCCGCAGATTTTCCACTCGGCTTTCAGGGCATTGAGCATATTCTGCGTGGGAACTCCATCCATGGCCACGTGAGAGATCTGGAACCAAAGATCCGCCTCCGCGAGATCGGCTGTCAGACGGCAGTAGATATTCATCGTCCCCAAGCCGGGATGCTTGCGCCGGAGGAAATCTGGGCATTTAAAACGGTTCAGCGCCAGCCGCTTCTCCTCCGGGGGTAATACTTCAAAATGGATAAAGATGCTGTTGGAAATTCTTTTCAAATAAGAACGGCTCTCCCTGGTTTCCTGTTTTGACCTGCCCTCCCGGGCAAGCACCCGCTTCTTTAACTCTTTTTTTAAACGCCGGGGACGCCGATCGTCGTTGACGGAAAGCGACTGATTATAGACATCGACCATGAGCTCATCCAATTGCCTCGCGCCCTCTTCACGTATGCACTCAAACGGGCCCCCGCTTTGATCAAAACGTGGCTGAATACGCTTTAACGTCCCATCCTCATTAAAATCCGCGCAGACAATATCCTGAGAATCTTTTTTCTTTGCGCGCGTTGAAAATTTACCCCATTCCAGGTGTCCGTAAACAAGCGGATGGCGTTCAAAAAAAAGGCAGAGTCTTTTTTGGATATGTTCTTGGGCGAGGAATACATTTCTATCGTTCTGGACAGACGCATCCGAAAAGAAATCCAGTCTGAAAGCAGCCAAGACAAACTTCGAGTGCTCCCGCCTCAAATGGGCCTGCGTCACTTTCCTCCAACCGTCTTCTTCGGGCAGGAGTTTCAGCTTCCTCAGCCCTTCAAGGATGCGCGCGAAAGAGAAGCTCCGGGAGACAGCAGACCCCCAACGACCGAATAGCCCCCCCCTTTTATTTTGCTCGTCTCGATCGGATAAGCCTTTTGAGCTAGAAAGAAAATTCGCTTTTTTTAGAAATTCGGAAACGAGCGCGGCTGTTTCTTCCGGGCATTCCTCTTGAGGAGAATGACCGCACATAGGAATCGTCTTAAGTTCTGACTGAGGAAGATCGCGCTTCAGGGCGTAGGATTCTTCAATAGCTATCACTCGGTCATCGGCACCGCTCAGGATAAGCGCCGGAATACGGATCTGGTTAAATTTTCCACTGACGCTTTTCAGATCTTTGGAAACAAACTGGGCGGCACTTGCCGCAAGACTCTTTTGAGCTTCGGGAGAACTCAGGTTTCCCGTGTAGACGCTGATAAGCTCCTCGGTTATTTTTTTGGGATCGTAGAATATTTCCCCTAACACCTGCCGCACCAAAACACGCTGCGTCGGAAGGCCCAGCGCCAAGACATTCGCCAAAGGAGTCCTCAAAGCCTGGATGAAGTCTGGAACGTGCAAAAAGTAGGCGACAGAATTGACCAGAATAAGACCGCTCGCGGGCTTATGGAGGTTATCCATCAAGAGCGTCAGGAGGCTAACGAGCCCCCCCAGGGAGTGGCCGACCAAGATCGGATGCTCCAACTCCAGCGCATTGATAAACGCGGTGAGGATCTCCGCTTGATCATAGGCGGAATAATGATTGTCTTCGGGCTTACCCGAATGCCCAAAGCCTTTTAAGTCCAGGGCGATATAGCGCGGGCCGGCAGGCAATAATCCCATAAGCGCGAGCCACGTGTGGGAAGAGGAAGCGAAACCATGGACAAACAGGACGGGCCTTCCATGGCCCTGTTCACAGTAGGCTATGTTGACATCATTTATGAGGATCGACTTAGGCTCAAGCATCCGGCTATCTAACTTTCGTTCCAGCTCGCCTCTTTCCGGGAAAAGACTACCGGGGATTTGACCCGGCAGAGATCGAGCCTTTTAGTCGCAGAGGAATTACACTTTAGATGTTTTCAGCTTTTTTTTTGCGGATCTTTGTTTTCGGGCGGTGTCACGCCCTGCATATTTCGTTTGTATGAACTTAACCATCCGATTGACCGTTTTTTGCGACATCTGATCGGAGACCGGCAAATTCGCCCCCAAGACTGATTTCAGTTGGCTTTGGTCAAAGGAGGGCTCTTGCCAAAAATACTTTTCATAGATTTGGATAGAACGGAAGAACCGTCTCTCAAGCGGAGAAAGCTCTTCGATCTCTGCCTTGGGACACCAGACAAGATCCGGCCAATCCAAGGCCGTCCGGACATAAAGATTAAGCCTCTCGAGCGGGATCGGCGCAGGATCCGTCAAATGGAATGCT
Organism: Candidatus Omnitrophota bacterium; assembly: GCA_037139435.1. Taxonomy (GTDB): domain Bacteria; phylum Omnitrophota; class Omnitrophia; order Omnitrophales; family Aquincolibacteriaceae; genus Aquincolibacterium. The sequence continues at coordinate 9,327 of JBAXGK010000062.1, forward strand.
TTTCCCCATGCCGCATCCGTTTCGAGCAAAAGCGTGATAAGCGCCGCCACATAATCCACGGGAATAAAGTTCTTCGTCGCGTGGGGCTCCCCGGGAATGCGGAAGCGGCCATCGTCTGTCTTGTTCCGGATCATTTGACGGATCGCAAGAAGGCGGAATATCAGATCAAAAAAATGATGGTTGGGGCACATGTACCCGCTCCGGGAATCCCCGACAATAATGC
>JBAXGK010000063.1:0-9385 GCA_037139435.1 Candidatus Omnitrophota bacterium
GGTACCGATGTGCGGTTTCCCTTATCACGCGTTTCAGGGCTATGTCCGGACATTGCTTGATAGCAATCTCAAGGTTGCGATCTGTGAACAGATGGGCGACCCTTCTCAGGCGAAGGGCCTCGTGGAACGCAAAGTAACGCGCATCATCACGCCGGCCACGTACCTGGACGACGAAACTCCCGAAAAGAACCTGCAATATATGGCCGCCATCCTCGAAGGAAAAGACTCCGCGGTTCTGGCTTATTTAGAGATGAGTACCGGCGAATTCTATGTCCGTGAGATCACGCAAGACCGTTTGCTTGATGAATTGACGCTTCTTTGGCCGCGCGAAGTTGTCATGCCGAAGACACTGGGGACGAGAGAAGACCTCACGAATTTCATCAAGGAGAATCTCAAGGCTACCCTCACGGTCTATGAAGACTGGATCTTCGAGCCCGAGGATTCGATGAGGCTTCTTCTTGAGATCTTTAAGTTGGGTTCGGCACAGGGCATTCCTTTTCATGACCATCCGCTTGCGGTCGGGGCCTGCGGTGCCATTTTGTATTATCTCAAGGATCATTTTCATAGTGCTCTGGAGCATGTCCAAAAGCCACGGCTCTTTAACGCGGCTCAATTCATGGTGCTCGATCGCCAGGCCCAGCGCAGTTTGGAGCTGGTGGCATCCCAGAGCGGTCGTAAGGACTGCGGTACACTTCTTTCAGTCGTGGACCGGACGCTTACGGCGATGGGGGGGAGGCATCTTTATCAATGGCTGACGCATCCGCTTCTTGAAATTACCGAGATCCACAAGCGCCAGGAAGCGGTTAACGAGCTCATCAAAGAACTGCATCACACCGAGAATCTGGCGCGCCTCCTGAAGGGCGTGAAGGATATGGAACGGACCTTAAGCCGCCTCAATTACGGCGTGGCGAATGCGCGAGATCTTGTGAATCTGAAGACGTTCCTGGACCGCGTGCCGGAGATTCGCAATATCCTGGCAGCCTTCGACGCGGATATGATCCGCGATCTTCAAAAACAGGTCCAGCCGTTCCCAAAACTGAGCGAACTGATTGCTCGTTCAATCGTGGAGGAGCCGCCGCTTGGCGTCAAGGATGGCGGTCTGATCCGTGACCGATATTCCGAGGAACTGGATGATCTTCGCGCTATCTCGCAAAAAGGAAAGCAATGGATCTTGGAATTCCAGCAGCGTGAGATCGAGCGCACGGGGATCAAGTCGCTTAAGGTGAAGTATTCGGGAGTGTTCGGCTACACGCTGGAGGTGAGCCGCTCCTACCTAAATCAAGTTCCCGAAAATTATATCCGCCGTCAGACCCTGGCCAATGCCGAGAGGTTCATTGTTCCGGAGCTCAAGGAATGGGACGAAAAGATCTCCGGCGCGCAGGATAAGATCAAGATGTTGGAATATCAGATCTTTCTCGAGATCCGCGAGAAGGTGCTGGAAGATCTCGCGCCGCTTCAGAGTATGGCAAAGGCCATCGGGACATTGGATGCCCTCATGTCTCTTTCGAGGATCGCCCTTGAGAGAAAATGGGTGAGGCCGGAAGTAAGCGATGACAAGACGCTTTCCATTCACGGAGGCCGTCACCCGGTGGTGGAGAGTATGCTTCCGGCCGGAAAATTTGTTGAGAACGACGGACTCCTCGACAGCGAAAATAATCAGCTGGTCGTATTGACCGGGCCGAACATGGCCGGGAAGTCGACTTATATTCGTCAGATAGCGCATATCGTGCTTTTAGCCCAAATGGGCTCGTTCGTGCCTGCCAAAACCGCGCACATAGGGCTTGTCGATCGGATCTTTACGCGCATTGGTGCCTCCGATGATCTCTCCCGGGGGGAAAGTACGTTTATGGTGGAGATGCTTGAGACGGCGCACATTTTGCAGGAAGCCACGAGCCGGAGTCTTTTGATTCTGGATGAAGTGGGACGCGGGACTTCGACTTTTGACGGGGTGAGCATCGCCTGGGCGGTTTGCGAATTTCTGGCGCAGGGGAAAACTAAGCCGCGGACACTTTTCGCGACGCATTATCATGAGCTGACGCAATTGGAAGAGCATTTCCCGGGCATTAAGAATTACAAGATGACGGTGAAAGAAACAAAGGACGGGATCGTGTTTTTGAGGAAGGTCGCCCGAGGAGCGTCGGAACGGAGTTACGGGATCCATGTGGCGGAGCTGGCCGGGATTCCTGGGGAAGTGACCCAGCGCGCGAAGGAGATCCTGGCGATCCTCGAAAGTGAAAACACAGAAGCTACGCAGATCATTGAGGCCAAGAAGACGAGAAGTCCCAAAAAGGTCGCAGAAACCGGCCCCACACTTTTTGACGTAGCGGTGAATAAGCCGAGCGAAATTGAAGAAGATTTAAATAACCTAGACGCAGACCGGCTGACGCCGATGGAAGCGCTACAGAAGATCTCGGATTGGAAAAAGAAACTTCCGGGGAACGGAAAAGCTCATGGGTAAAATACACGTACTCTCAGAGCTTGTGGCCAACAAGATCGCGGCGGGGGAAGTGGTCGAAAGGCCGGCCTCGATCGTGAAGGAGCTTGTCGAAAATTCCTTGGATGCCGGTGCGGACAGGATCGAGATCGAGATCAAGCACGGTGGCAAAAGTTTGATCCGAGTGGCTGATAACGGTTCCGGGATGACGGTGGAGGATGCCCAGCTCGCGCTCCAGCGGCACGCGACGAGCAAGATCGAAAAGGCCGAAGATCTCGACCATATCGCCAGTTTTGGATTCCGGGGGGAAGCCCTTCCGAGTATTGCCGCGGTGTCGCGTTTTACGCTTCAGACGCGGACGGCGGAGGCTGGCTCCGGCACCGAGCTCGTGGTGGAAGGCGGAAGTCTTGTGAAGGCGAAGGAATGTCCCTCGGCTGCAGGAACCGTGATCGAAGTTCGCGACCTTTTCTTTAACACGCCCGCTCGCCGAAAATTTCTGAAGCAAGATACGACGGAGTTCGGGCATATCTTGGACATGGTGACCTGTCTGGCCTTGGCGAATCTTCATGTCCGTTTCGTTTTGAGTTCCGGCGGCAAGGTTGTTCTGGATCTTGTTCCGACCCAGGAGCTTTCCGTCCGGGCAGCCGCTGTTCTGGGGGAAGATTGGGCTCATCAAACTTTACCGGTCCAAAGTGAGATCCCGCACGCGAAGCTTTCCGGGCTGATCGGGAAACCAACTCTCGCTTCGGGCAACCGGGCCCGGCAATTTCTTTTCATCAACCACCGGTGGGTTAAAGCTTATGGCTTGAGTTACGGACTTCAGGCAGGATATCACGGGCTTTTGATGCAGCATCAATTTCCGGCGGCGATTCTTTTTCTTCAACTGAACCCGCGCTATGTCGATGTGAACGTTCATCCGACGAAGCAACAGGTCCGGCTTTCGCATGAGGCGATAATCAAGACCCTGATCGAAAAAACCGTAGGGGATGCTCTCAAAGAAAGTGGCGATCTGGTGCCCTCCTTCCGCGAAAAGGATGAGAGACCCTCCGTTAGTTTTCATGGGGCGAGATTCCAGGAGCCCAGTTTCGGGTTCGAAGAACGTATGGCCTCCCACAATCAGCCGCTTAGGGTCGCGGAGGCTGTGGTGGCGGATGTGGTGACGCAAAATGTGGATGCGTTTGGGCCTCTTGAGATCGGTAAGGGGCTTAGGATCACGCGCGTGCTGGGGCAGGTGCACCGCACGTATATTTTGGCCGAAACGGAGGAAGGGTATGTGGTTGTGGACCAGCACGCGGCGCATGAAAGGGTGATGTTCGAAGCGCTCATGAAGAATTTTGAGTCGGAGAGTCCCACCAGCCAAGGGCTTTTCATGGAGGAAGTGATAGAATTGCATCCGCGGCAAGTGGAGGTCCTGAAGAAGAAACTGTCGTTTCTTGCCAAGCTGGGCTTTGAAATAGAACCGTTTGGCGAGAGGGCTTTTGTGGTGCGCTCTCTCCCGGCCATTTTAAAAGATGAAAATCCAGTAACGATTATCAAACAATTTGTCGATGAGGAAGAAGCGGGCAGGACTCAGACCGGGCTTAAGGGGGCGCAGGAAGATGCTGCCGCCATGATCGCTTGCAAGCGCAAGTCCGTGAAAGCCGCGGATCCGCTGACGCTTCCGGCCATGCAGGGTCTTTTGGAACAGCTGGCGCGTTGCAAGAATCCGTTCAATTGTCCTCACGGGCGGCCCAGTATTATGAAGTATTCATTGGCGGATCTTGAAAAACAGTTTAAAAGGAAACCCTGAAGCTATGGCTAAAATACTTATTGCAGATGATGAACCGGATGTTTTGCTGATCGTCTCAGAGCGCTTGCGCCGAAACGGCTACGACGTGGATTATGTTCCTGATGGAACTCAAGCGATTCAAAAAGCCGAGCAAACGGCTTATGGCCTTCTGATTCTGGATGTTCGCATGCCCGGTCATACGGGGTATGAGGTTTGTGAATGCTCTAAAAATTCCGAGAAGAACAAGAAAACCCCGGTGCTTTTGATCAGCGCTTTTCCGGAGGAACAGGTGGCATGGCGTCAAAGCAAGGCCGACGCATTTCTTGCGAAGCCTTTCGAGACAGGGCAGCTCCTAACGACTGTCGACCGACTTCTCAAAGGGGGCGTGTGAAATTCCAACGGCGAACACGAGGTCCTTATGACGCCCAAGTCTTTATTTCTTAACGGAGGAAGATCATGACCAAAGAAGGAATGGATCAGTACATGAAGCAGGCCCGGCAGGCGATCATCCTGTCCGTGGGGGTGGCTCTGCTTTTGACCGTCGCGAAGTTTTCGGCGGGTCTTATGACGCATTCCATGGCGATCATGGCGTCCGCTTTGGATTCCACGCTGGATATGATGATGTCGGCCCTGAATTTTTTTGCTTTTAGAGAGGCATCGAAGCCGCCCGACGCTGAGCATGCTTACGGCCATGGTAAAGTCGAAAGTCTTGCGGGGCTTTTTCAGAGCCTTTTTATCATGGCGAGCGGTTCGTTCGTGGTCTATGAGTCTATTCGCCGTCTTCTTCAGGGAAGTTTTGTCGCCGAGATTCCATTGGGGATCGGGGTAATCGTTTTCTCCGGGATCGTGACGCTTTTGCTGTCGTGGCGTCTTAAGGTTCTTTCCAAGAAAAATCGGTCGCTTATCCTCGGGACGGAAAAGGCTCACTATGCGATGGATTTTGTTTCCTATGTCGGTGTGATCGCAGCCCTGCTGCTTGTCGGGTGGACGAAGAGTTCTATTTGGGATCTGGTCGTTTCGATGCTCGTGGCGGCCTATATTTTTAAAGAAGCGATTCATATTTTAAAGCGAGCGGTTTCGGAACTCTTGGATCGGGGGCTTTCGAATACCGAACTTAAGACCGTGAAAATGCTTATCCTTCGACATCATCCGTCGATCGTGGGGGCTCACAATCTCCGAAGTCGGGTGGTCGGCAATCTCCTGTTTTTGGATTTTCATATTGAAATCCGAGGCGAGGATGATTTTAAAAAGGCGCATGAGATGACCGAATCTCTGATCGATAAAATTAAAGCGCAGCATCCCAATGCGGATGTGACGGTCCATTTTGATCCGGAAGGAGAATAGGAGAACGTTATGAGAATCCTGATCGTAGAAGACGAGAAAAAAATGGCGAGCTTTCTGGAACGCGGTCTGAAAGAGGAACACTACACCGTGGATATCGCCTACGACGGGGAAAAAGGCTGGGAATATGCCATGACCAATGAGTATGATCTTTTGATCCTGGACTGGATGCTTCCCAAGATGAGCGGGATAGAGCTTTGTCATAAGTTCCGGGCCGAGGGAAAGATCACGCCGGTGCTTATCCTGACGGCGAAGGATTCGGTCGAGGATAAAATTAAGGGGCTCGACCAGGGCGCTGATGATTATTTGACCAAGCCATTTAGTTTTGAGGAGTTGCTGGCGCGCATTCGGGCGCTTCTTCGGCGCCCGCCGCACATCACGGACAAGACCGTGCTTCAGTGCGCGAATTTGAAATTGGATCTTATCAAGCGTCAGGCGTGGGCAGGAGAGCAGGAGATCTCTTTGTCACAAAAAGAATTCGCGCTGCTCGAGTTTTTGATGCGCCACGCAGGCGAGGTCGTCTCACGGACCGCGATCGCGGAACATGTTTGGGACCTCCATTTCGACCCTATGAGCAACACGATCGATGTCTATATCAATTTTCTTCGTAAGAAGATCGGTGAAACCCCCTCCAAAAGCAAGATCGAGACCATCCGCGGGACCGGCTACCGTCTCGCTTGTCCATGACCCCATTCCGCTCCTTTAAGGCCCGCCTGACGTTCGGCTACGCGTCCATGATGACCGTATTCCTAGCGGGTTTTTCATTTTTGATGTACACGGAACTTTCAAGAGCCCTTTACCGGGATGTCGAGCGGAGCATGTACGGGGAAGCTCAAAGCCTCGAGGAGGGGATCGCAAACTCCTTTCAAGAGGGGAAAAACTTCGAATTCTCTTCGTTTCCCAAGATCGAAAAGGGAACCCTCGCTTTTCCGGTGGAGTTCCAGTCTGAAGTGACTAAGGCGATCCGAGAATGGGAAAAAAAACAGCGCAGGGTCACACGCAGTCTTTTTCTGGTTCGCATTATCGGTCTGGATCGATCCCTGATCGGGTCCAATCTTGGGGGTTGGGAGAGGGATATCCTTTTCCCTGATTATGAGCGCGATTCGATCCTGATGGAAAAAGGCGACTCCTACCAGACCATTCACTTCGAGAAATATCCGATACGGCTTTACTACCACTTGGTCCGGTTCCAGGGCAGGCCGTTCTTTATCATCCAGATCGCAAAGCCGCTTTACGAGATCGAGAAAACGCTGACTCGTTTGGGGCTTATCATTGCGGTCATTATTCCGCTGGGTGTGGCGTTAGCCTGCTTTGCGGGATGGATCCTTGCCAAGCGTTTCTTGAGCCCGGTGGATCGGATGATCCAGCAGGCTCGGAAGATCACAGCCGCTTATTTGAAGGGCCGGCTTCCGAGGACCTTCACGCAGGACGAATTGGACCGTTTGGCCGAAACCTTGAACGAGATGATCGACCGGCTTGAAGCTTCCACGCGTGCGGTGCAGGAGTTCAGCTCGAATGTTTCCCATGAATTCAAAACGCCGCTTGCGATCATTCGTGGTGAGATCGATCTTGCCCTGCGCCGGGCCCGCTCGCAGGAGGACCTCCAACGGACGATCGGGGTGATCAGTGAAGAGGTGAATGGGCTTATTCGCTTGGTGGATGACCTGATGTTCCTTGTTCGTAACGATGCGAAGCAGCTGAGCCTTCAGAAAAAGAATCTTGAATTGGTGCCGGTCCTGGAGCAGGTTCTTAGGCTTTATCATGAACGCGCGAGCCAAGCGGGGATCGGATTGGTTCTGGAGCCTTCGCCGGATGTGAGGGTGTTCGGGGATGAGGTCTACTTAAAGCGTCTTTTTACCAATCTACTGGACAATGCTATCAAGTTCACCGAGCCGAGCGGCAAGGTGACCGTTCGTATGGGGATCTCCGGACTTGGCAGAATGACAGTCCAGGTTGAAGATACGGGGGTCGGGATCGACCCTGAAACCCTTGGGAATCTCGGGACGCGATTTTATAGAGCAGATCAAGCTCGTTCCAAGGAGGGGGCTGGCCTTGGCCTTAGCATTGTAAAAGCCATCTGCGATGCTCATCAGGGAGCTCTGCGATTTGAAAGTCTCCCGGGTCAAGGGACTCGAGTTTTCGTTGAACTGCCCCTCTTAAAGGTCTGAATTTTCCTCTTTAGAAAAGCTTCCTGGAAGTCCTATAATCCGCTAAAGTCTTAAAATGATTTAATCTGTCTTTAATGCATCTTTAATGTTGTTCCTGCTAGCATGTTAATAACAATGATATACAAAACAAAATAAATTCTATCAGTTATCAAATCAGTCATTTTGAAAAGGATTTAAAAATGGAAATCAGCAGCCAGTTGATGAGACCTTTTATTGATAAAATAGAAACAGAGTGGCAGGATTTCTACCGCGAGATTTCCAACCATCCGAGCAATGAAGCGAGCGCCTTGAGACCCTCCATCGAGCAGCGGATGCGGCAGCTTGAGAAGTTCCGCGTTTCGGCGCTGTATTCTGAGCGGGATGAATCTAGTTTAAAGGAGTTTCCGAATTTGAGGGAGGCACTTCGATTTCTGAAGCTTGATCTGAGAACCACGCGTCGTAAGTGGCGGCGCCATTTGGTTTCGAAAGTTCGAACTCAGAAAAGACAGGAGCGAGCGAATCATGGGGCATCTCTTGTTGCATGAAGAAAATATTGTTGCGGGGCTTGAAGCTCGGAACCGTGAAGACGCGCTGAAGAAGATCGTTGACGCGCTTCCCGCGTGGAGGTTGCAAGGGCTCGATAAGCAACAGATCCTGGACCTCATCATCCTTCGCGAGCAGATCGGTACCACCGCCATTGGCCACGGCATTGCGCTTCCACATTGTTTTTCTCATGAGGTTCATGAGCCTATCGTGGCTTTTGGGGTCAGTCCCGGTGGCGTTCCTTTCCCATCCCTGGACGGACGGTTGGTCCATTTTATTTTTATCTTGATCTTGCCACTGAATGAGGCGGCAGAGCGCCAAAAACGGCAAATCCTTCAGAATATCAAAAGGTCTCTATGCGATCGCTCTATGCAGGAACGTCTCAAGGCGGCTCGTACTGCTTCTGAGATCCATCAATTGATCGTTCCGGAGTCGCAGCCTGCTCCGGCTTTTGAAGTTTGACGATTTTCTCGTTGATTTTTGAATAAGCAAATCGCCCTGGCAAAAAACGGTTGAAAGGCGGGGGGGTCTAACAACCGGGCTAGCCAGGGCGTTTGTTTTATGCGGCCTTTACAGGCCTGAGGTGACGCTTTTTTCACTCAAAAGTCTTCCCCCAGAGATGTTCCCGCTCACTTTTTCTTCTAGTTTGTGATGGTAGATTTTGCGGGCGTGTTTTTCAGAAAAAAACTCTTCTGGCTGCGCCGAAAAAAATATTTTCCTCCTTGCTTTCTCAGTCGAAAAACGTAAGATAACGGCTGTTCCGTTTCGTACGCATTTCATGCAAAGAAATCATCGGGACTCATAGGTTGTTAAACGATCTTCAGGGGCGGCGTGATTCGTTTTAATTCTATATTTATAGTTCTCCTGGACATTCATCGTTACCTTCCGTTTGAGACCCGGTCTCCTCAGTGACGGGAATTTAAATCATGCCTTTTCTGATGCGAGAAGCCATTCAGATGCGTTTGAAAAAGCGCGTCGATGATATTGAGAATGGCTATCGTCAAAATGTTGGAATTGTTGGATCCTCGGGTGTTGGCAAGACCCAGCTGCTCTGTGAATTCTTCCAGTCCATCTCGCGTAGTTGCAAACTTCTCCCCGTGTACGTGAAGGCTGAGACCATCGACGGACATCAGCTCATGCAACAATGGATGG
>JBAXGK010000064.1:0-9064 GCA_037139435.1 Candidatus Omnitrophota bacterium
CCATAAATAAGTCCCAACTCCACGATGTTGACCGGAATCTCGTAGTCGTAGCAGAGTTTTAGCTGATCCCAAACCAAATCATCAAGTGTCTTTTCAGTCATTTCCGTCCTTTTCCAAATGCGCAGTTCTAATAACATTTAGCGCAACGCTCAACGGGCAACGCACAACGTCAAAGTTTTAAAAGATTCGTTGCGCGTTGTGCGTAGCACGTTGCGCCGAAGCCCTATCACTCCGTCGTAACTTGCTTCCCCGTGGGCTCCAAACCTTCCAGCATGGTGTGCCACGCAAGCGAAGCACATTTGACACGGGACGGGAATTCACACACGCCACCCAGCGTCGCAAGTTTTCCAACCTTGGTCGCATCGAAAGGTTCGCCGATCGGGCGAGAGAGCATCTTATGAACCTCTTCAAAAAGGGCCTTGGCTTCGGCCCGGGTTTTTCCCTTAAGGGCCGCCGTCATCATCGACGCGGAGGATTTTGAGATCGCGCATCCCGCACCATCAAAACTGATATCCTTGATCACGTCCCCTTCCATCTTCACGTAAACCTTGAAATGGTCCCCGCAGAGGGGGTTATAACCTTCCACCGTCCGGTCGGCATCCGGCATGGCATGAAAATTCCGGGGATTCTTGTTGTGATCCATGATCATCTGCTGATAAAGTTCGCGAATATCCCCGTTCACCGGAATACCTCCGTCACTTCGTAAAGCGCCGCGACCAAACGGTCAATCTCTTCGCGCGTATTATAGAAAGCAAGCGATGCACGCGTCGTGGCCGGCACATTGAAACGTTCCATCACGGGCATGGCACAATGATGACCCGCGCGGATCGCAATCCCCTGGCGATCCAGGATCGTCCCAATATCATGCGCGTGAGCTTCTCCAAGCACAAAGGAAAGAATGGCGGACTTCTGCTTCGCGGTTCCGATCAGTCGAAGACCCGGGACTTGTAAAAGCTTTTCGGTCCCATAGCTCAAAAGCTCCTGTTCATACGCCTCGATCTGGCTGAGCCCAACATCAGAAATATAATCGATCGCCACGCCCAGCCCGATCACGCCCGCGATATGGGGCGTCCCGGCTTCGAACTTATACGGCAGGTCGTTGTAGGTGGTTTTTTCAAAGGTCACGGAACGGATCATGTCGCCCCCGCCCTGATAAGGCGGCATTTTCTCAAGGAATTCTTTTTTCCCGTAAAGCACGCCGATCCCTGTAGGCCCAAGGAGTTTATGTCCGGAAAAAGCGTAAAAATCGCAGTCAAGGTCCTGAACATTCACGGGAGTATGCGCCACGGCCTGGGCACCATCGACCATCACAGGGATTCCCTTCGCGTGCGCCAACCGAATGATCTCTTTGACCGGGTTGATGGTCCCCAACGCGTTTGAGACCTGAACGACGGATACGAATTTCACTTTATCCGTGAGAAGTTTTTTAAAATCCTCCAGGATCAGCTCGCCTTGATCGTTAATAGGCGCCACCTTCAGTTTGATGCCGATCTCTGAGCCGAGCATCTGCCAGGGGACAATATTGGAGTGATGTTCCATATGAGTGATAAGAACCTCATCCCCCGCCGTAAGGAAAGTCCTGCCATAGCAATGGGCCACAAGGTTGAGCGCCTCCGTGGTCCCGCGCACAAAAACAATCTCCTTGTCGGAAGCAGCGCCGATGAATTCCTGAACCTTGTGACGCGCGCTCTTGTAACGCTTAGTCGCCTGTTCACTCAGGCAGAAAATGCCCCGATGGATATTCGCGTTCTCTTTGGAATAATATTGTGTGAGGGTGTCGATCACGGCCTGCGGCTTTTGCGTCGTTGCGGCATTATCCAGATACGTGAGCGGTTTGCCGTAGACTTGCTCCCCGAGGATCGGGAAATCTTTTCTTATCTGATCCACATCCAACTTTTTCACGTCAGAAAATTGATCCATAGAGCCCTCATAAAATCACGTTGTTTTATTAGTACGGCGTACGGAGTACGGCGAAAAACACGCTATCGCCTGCGCCGCACGCCGGTCTCCTTACTCCGTACTAAACAGTTTCTCCAGCTTTTCACCCACAAGTTCCAACAAGGTTTCCTTCATAGAACTAAGACTCGAACGTTGGATCACTTCCCGTGCAAACCCCTGAGCCAGCATACGCCCGGCTTCTTTGGCATCAATCCCGCGCGAACGCAAATAAAAAAGCGCGTCATCCTGAAGTTGGCCGACCGCCGCGCCGTGACTGCACTTGACATCATCGGCAAGGATCTCAAGCTGCGGCTGGGTATCGACCTTTGCGGTATCCGATAGAAGCAGATTCTTATTGGTCTGATGCGCATCCGTTCGCTGGGCGTCCTGGCATACCCTGACCTGCCCGCGAAAAACACCCCGGGAATTCCCGGCCAAAATCCCCTTGAAGAACTGATCGCTTTTGCCGTCCGGTTTCTGATGATCCACGAAAGTCTGATGATCCAAAACCTGGTCCTTATCCCCCAAATAAAGCCCGTTCATTTCGCAGGACGCGCCTTCTGCCGTGAGCGCCACGCGACAATCATTTCGCATCAAACGGGCTCCGGTCGAAAGCGCGAACGAAACAAAAGAACTCCCGCTGCGCTGAACCACTTGCGTCGTCGCGACATGAAAAGCCTCAGGATGTTCCCTCTGGACCTTGCAATGTTCCAGCTGAGAGCCCTCTTCCAGAACGATCTCCGTCACAGCATTCGTGAAATATTTTTTTTCATCTCCCGCCCTATAAGTCTCCACAATTACGGCCTTGCTCTTTTTGCCAAGGATGATGAGATTCCTCACTTGAAAAGCGCTCCGGCCCGTTGAGGCATGAGCGAAAAACACCACATGTATCGGATCTTTGACGACCCTGTTCTCGGGCACACGGATAAGAAGACCCTGCTTCAATAAACCGGCGTTTAGGTCTAAGAAAGCATCGTTCCCGGGAGCCGCGTACCGGCCCAAATGCGGCTCCAAGAGGTCGGATCGTGAAGCGATCGCCTCGGTAAGATCCGTGACCTCGACACCTTCCTCGACCGAAGAATGCTCACGGGAGAATTTTCCATTCACCACGAGTAAAAAGTTGCGGCCACTTTCTCGCTTCAAAGCTTCGACGGCCGCCAAAGATAATTCCGGGCTCACCTCATCAAAGTCAAACGAGGCCTCCCGGATCGCGGTCACATCCGTGTACCGCCACGCGTCATCCTTGGCCGTCGGAAATCCTTTTTTAGAAAACGTTCCCCTAGCCTCTTCGCGCAAACGAAGAAGCCACGCCGGATCGCCTCTCCGGCCATCCCTCAGCTTTTCATACGCTTTTGTGTATTTTTCCATCGTTTCAGTCATAGTTGACACCCGGATTTGAGCCACGAAACAACAGACTACAGTCTGTGGTCTGTCGTCGGTGGTCTGTCGTCAGATTTCACCCACTCATAGCCTTTTTCTTCAAGCTTGAACGCGAGTTCCTTGTCACCCGAGAGCACGATCTTGCCGCCCATCAGCACATGCACATGGTCCGGCGTGATGTAGTTGAGCATTCTCTGATAATGTGTCACGAAAACGAATGAGCGTTTAGGGTTGCGCAAACGGTTCACGCCTTCAGAGACGATCTTCAAGGCGTCGATATCAAGACCCGAGTCTGTTTCATCCAGAATGGCGAGTTTCGGCGAGAGCACCGCTAGCTGAAGGATCTCGTTGCGCTTTTTCTCACCGCCCGAGAACCCCTCGTTCACCGGACGGGAAAGGAAGCTCTCATCCATTTCCACCAACTTCATTTTTTCTTTAAGGAATTCCAGAAACTCCATTGCGTCGAGCTCCTCGAGCCCCTTGGCTTTCCGAGTCTCGTTCAAAGCCGCTTTCAGGAAATAGGCGTTATTGACGCCCGGGATATCGATCGGATACTGGAACGCAAGAAAAACCCCTTGGCGCGCTCGATCCTCGATCGCCATTTGAAAAAGGTCCTGTCCTTCGTAAGTCGCGGTCCCTTGGGTCACAACATAGGACGGATGCCCGGCCAGGACGCGCGTAAGAGTGCTTTTTCCGGAACCGTTCGGCCCCATAATGGCGTGCACTTCCCCGGCTTTAACCGAAAGATCGATGCCTTTTAAGATTTCAACGCCCTCAACAGATACGTGCAGATTTTTAATGTCTAACATCTTTTACTCCTATTCAGCTCAACGCACAACGCGCAAGGCTCAACGATTACGTTGCGCGTAGAACGTTGCGCGTTGCGCGAGATTTATCCAACACTTCCTTCCAGGCTTACGTTCATCAATTTCTGCGCTTCGACCGCGAATTCCATCGGCAGATTCTTGAATACTTCCTTGCAGAATCCATGAACGATCATGGAGATCGCATTTTCCTGAGACATTCCGCGCTGCCGGCAATAAAAAAGCTGGTCTTCATTGATCCGGGAAGTGGTGGCTTCATGTTCCGCCCGCGAAGTCCGGTTATTCACCTCAAGCGTTGGAAAAGTATTGGCGCTGCACCGATCCCCCATCAAAAGTGAATCGCATTGCGTGTAATTTCGGGAACCTGCGGCGCGCGGCACCATCTTTACGAGGCCGCGGTAGGTGTTCTTGCCGAAGCGCGCGGAAATACCTTTGGAGATAATCGTGCTTTTTGTGTTTTTCCCGAGATGGATCATCTTGGTCCCGGTGTCGGCCTGCTGATGGTTATTCACCACGGCCACGGAATAAAATTCTCCAACCGAGTGATCCCCCTGCAGAATACAACTCGGATATTTCCATGTGATCGAGGAACCCGTTTCCACCTGCGTCCATGAGATCTTGGATCGCGCGCCTTCACAAAGCCCGCGCTTGGTCACAAAATTATAAATACCGCCTTTGCCGTCCTTATCCCCGGCGTACCAATTCTGCACGGTGGAATATTTGATCGAAGCTTTTTCATGCGCCACGAGTTCGACCACGGCAGCATGGAGCTGGTTTTTGTCCCGGATCGGGGCCGTACAACCCTCGAGATAACTCACAAAGCTTCCCTCATCTGCCACGATCAAGGTCCGTTCGAACTGGCCCGTATCCATCGCGTTGATGCGGAAGTAAGTGGAAAGCTCCATCGGGCAGCGCACACCTTTAGGAATGTAGCAAAAAGAGCCGTCGCTAAAAACCGCGGAATTGAGAGCCGCGAAAAAATTATCTTTCACCGGAACTACGGAACCTAAATATTTTTTTATCAGATCCGGATGCTCGCGCACGGCCTCCGAAAAAGAGCAGAAGATGATCCCGTATTCCTTGAGCTTCGCTTTGTAGGTCGTCGCGACTGACACGCTATCAAAAACCGCGTCCACAGCCACTCCCGCAAGAATCTTTTGTTCCTCAAGAGGTATCCCAAGCTTCTCATAGGTTTTGAGGACCTCTTGATCCACATCGGCGAGGCTTTGAGGCCCGTCTTTTTTCTGCTTTGGCGCGGAATAATAGATCATATCCTGATAATCGATCTTAGGATAACGGACGCTCGACCAGTTGGGCTCTGTCATTTTAAGCCATTCACGATAAGCGGCAAGCCGCCACTCGAGCATGAAAACCGGCTCATTCTTCTTTTTGGAAATGAAACGGATCGTGTCCTCACTAAGGCCCCGCGGCGCCGCATCTGATTCGACCGGAGTCACGAATCCGTACGCGTAGTCCTTGGGAATAAAAGATTCCGCGTCGTTCACCCCGTTAGAGACGCGTTACCACGTCTCTCCTCCGTTTTGAATAGATGATTATGAAAAATGTCATGCTCCACATCGCTCGGTCCTCTTACGGAAGCGCTTGCATAGCGCTTCCTGTCTCTAACGGAGCTCATGGCTTCTTCTTCGGAGCAAACGCAAGCTCCGGCTTGGCAATTTCACTCATCACGTCTTCAGCAATCATTTGAAGTGTGATGGTCTGATAAAGTTCATCCAGAGTTTTTTGCGTCTTGTACCAAACCGGTTTCAATTTGCATAATGAAAAGTGAGTACAAACAATGCTCTTCCGGTGCTTGAGATCGCAAAAAGCCTCGAAGGTGCTTCCCTCCAATGCCTCGATGATCTCTTTGAGGGTGATCTCACCAGAAGGACGGGTCAAAGCCCACCCGCCTTTATTCCCCTGCTGGGAAGTGGCAATACCGGCCTTCCTTAAACCCTGCAGGATCTTCTCCGTGAAACTCACAGAAAATCCTTCGTGCTCGGCAATCTCTTTGGCAGTACTCGCCCCAGGCCAAGGCTTCTTGGCCATATGAGCCAGACAAATAACTCCATATTCTGTCTTCGTGGTGTATCTCATGAACGCCTCGTATGCTTGGATGGCATATATAAATAATATCAAACCAGACTAGTTTTGTCCAGTTCGAGATCTCAAAAACACGCACCTTCTAAGTTGCTATGGTTAATAGACTTGTGGAAATTATGTGGGCTATCTAAAAATCCGCTTGAGCCAGCCAAACAATCCATCCCCCGAACTCGAACCTTTGGATTGACTCACCTTGATCGTGATACGGGCACCACTTCCCCAGGGCCAGAGAAGCGCGCATTCAGCATGATCCCCGTCTTTTCGGAAATACATCGTCTGCTCCTTGCGTATGCCTCCGTAAGGGGCCGCGATCCGTTTCGCGTTCAAGGAAGGAGCCGCACCTTCGGGCTTAATCGGAGAACCGAAATATTCGGCCAAGATCTTGTGCAAAGCGTCGAGCCCTTCCTTGGCAATCACGGCCTCAAAATACTCATCCGTTTGCGCGCGCGATTCTTCGATTCTTATGGTTTGGATGCTATTCAAAAATTCCTGGAATGTCATGTCGGTTTCCTTTGGGATAGTGGCTTCGCTGCATCGAACCGGAGCGTGCGGATCGTGGCTAGAAACGAAGGATAGGTCAACGAAAACCCGTCCTCCGTATCTTTGAACGTAATCGAAAAAATTTTTCCCTGGTGGATCAGGACGTAATTGATGTACTTGGCCGGAAGCTTACCTTCCATGGTTTTTTTGAACTCGCCCGGCTTCAGCGTATAAATGCAAAACTTCGCTTTTTCTCCCCCAAGGAGAGTCGTGTTCTGCTTACGGATATCGATCGATCCAAATTCCGGGCTGAAAAGGTCTTCCCATTTCAGCTGCTCGACCGTCCTGACCTCCCCGGCATCTCTCTCCGTGATATGAAACGTAGCCAAAGTCCCTTTTTTCCCGTAAGAGACTGCCACGCCCTGCAACGGAAGCGATATCTCACTCCAATCCTGGGAGGGCTGTATCGAGAATCCTTTCGGCGAGATCTCAATTTTCTCAGCACGAAGAAAACGGCAAGGCAGAAGGAGGATTAAGATAAACGACAGGAACAAGTATTTCCGGAACAAATTAGCAGCGTTCTCTTTTTGACTTTGAAGGTTCATAGTCTTGTACCGCATACCCTTAAATTTAAATGTCATGCGGCACTAATCGACCTCATTGATAGAAAGGATCCGGTCGAAAAGCGACCCCACATAGGACCGTCCGTTCAACTCCAGGTCGGAAACGACCACCTGGTTGATCCGGTTCTTCTCATCCGCCAATTCATCCTGGCCCGTACGCTCGGCCCAAGTCGAATGAATCACATAGAACTGATCATTCACGCTTCCAAGATAGATCATCTGATGGTGCGGCATCTTGATGAGCGTGATCCCGGGTCTCGCGGCTCTCAGGGTGGCTTTTCTTTCCGCATCATTCTGAAAAGGCTCAAAATATCCCAGCTGGGTCCCGACCATGGCCTGCTGCTTCGAATCGCGCGGCAAATCCACGCCAAAGCTCAAGAATACGTCATGTGTAAATCCCGAACAGTCACGGCCATTGTATTGGCCGCCCCAGCCATAACGCTCGCCTAAAAGTTTGAAGGCCTGGCGAAGCACATTGGCCTGACTGTAAACAGGAAAACCCTTCGTCACATCGCTTTTCCGGCTGATGTAACATTTCGTAAGCCCCACGTCCCCGCCCTCTTTACGATACGGCATCCATACTGGATAAGGACCTTCGGAAGACTTGGCGGAAGCCATGGGGATCACGGTTCCCATGCTCGGCCGCTGAAAAGCATCTTTCAATTCCGCATCCCGAAACACCCGAACGCTTTCACCCGTAACCACAAGAAAACTTCCGGTCTTGAGACGCGTCTTAAGCTCCTCCCGCCCCTCGAAAATCGCGACATCCTTCGCCTTGACCCAACCCCGAACATACGGCGCCTGGACATAGAACCATTTTCCATCGGTCGACACATGATAGATCGCCACCGGCGTCCAAAGTTTGATCAATGTGTATTGCAACTGATCAAATTCGACATCCCCCTTCCCTTCGATCATTTTCACCATCGTCGGGATCGCGCGCACGGAGGTTGCCCGGGTCGCCACGCCCCACTTCACTTTGATCTTAGAAGGCACTTGGTCAATCTGAACAAGAGGCTTGATCTGTTCTTCAAAGAAACTTTTTGGAACAACTTTATCGTTCGCGTCAAAAAGCTTGCGATTCTTGAGCGTGTCATACTCTAGCTGGAGTTGGTCGCTAACGGCCTTACCCGGACGGCTCTTTTCGATCTTGAGGACATCAATATTTTCGGGCACCATATTCTTGATCTCATCATTGAAATGCTTCATCTGATCCATCGTCTTGATGGGTTTTTCCGCGCCGGGGGTACGTTTGATCCAGTATTCCGCGGACTGCATCGCAGGCGTTGCACTCGTGAGAATCATCGGCCCCTTAGGGAGCGGAGGAAGTTGTTCGTCTGCATAGGCTGTGGAGAAGACAAAAAGGAATGCGAACAAAAATAAAATGTTTTTCTTCACCCTGTTAGAAACGGCCCCCAACTTCACACGCCTTCGCCAAGTCACGATTCCCCCCACGGATAGTTTGTTGATATGAAACATTTTAAAATTTTGGTTTCTAACTGGGTTCATGAAGGACCTCGTTTAAAGGGTTCGACCCATGAGGGCAGTAGTCAATATGGGCATAATCTACTCATAAAAAGCTGCGCTGGCCATGAAATTTGTACTCTATTTTAACGGCTGGAACACGATCAGGCTTGATCGATTGATAATCCTCGAATGATCGCCCGACCGACCACGGTCCCGCTTGCCCAGGCCTAGTGAAAATTGAACCCGCCG
>JBAXGK010000065.1:0-9040 GCA_037139435.1 Candidatus Omnitrophota bacterium
CTAACACGATTAATAAAAACAACGCGAGCCGTCTCATCCCGTTAGAAAAATCAACGCCCTTCCTCAAAGTTCGCATCCCCGTCATTCTTGCAGACGCTGTGTTGGACAGAACTGCCATGAAATCCATTGTTCTAACGGGATTCATCTCCGCATCCTTTCGATCCGGTTAACAGTATCCTGGAAGATCTTCAACCCGATCTTCTTCGACGCCTGGGGGATCGAGCCTTTCCCAAAACGGAATTCATCACAAATACGATAAAGCGCCAGAACGTCCTTCAAATACGCACTATCCGAACCGAACTGCGCGGTTAGCGTCTCTGCTAGATCCTGCCGTGTCACACCATGCTTCGAAAGATTCCACTTGTCCGCGATGTACTCGATCATGGCCTTTTCAAGATCTGCAAAAAAGATCTCTGTATCCGCTTCCTCCGTGGAATGCGCAAGTTTATTAAGTCGTTTCATGTTGGCCGACGCCGTCCCGCGAGCTGTTTTTCGCCGTCTGAGCGCCTGATCATTTGAAAAAAGACGGTCCTGGCGATCTTTCATCCAAAGCACCACAAGCAACACGAACAGAAGCAGATCCCCCCACAAAAGGATCGTATAGATCCCATCCACGGCATGGACCGGAAAGACCTCGGGAAGTTTTTCATCAATGTAGCGAATGTCCTTCCCTGCCGACTTGACCTGTTTTTGAAAGATAGAATTTCCGGCAAGTTCCTGCGGCATTTGAAAATCCTGCTCGGAATGCTCGACCTGGATCGGAAAATTCGGTGTTTTCAAGGTCACATATTTTTCCTGTTTGGGATCAAAGTAACTGAACTCGAGGGGGGGGACAAACGACTTACCTTCCTCTTTGGGAATAAAAACCACCTCGAAACTCTTCGTGCCTCCAATCACGTTCTCGGTCTGGAAGAGCTTGGAATTGGTGTCCCCATCATAGGTTTTAAACCCCGTAAGCGTGGGAATCTTCGGCCGCGTGATCGTCTCAATATTTCCTTCGCCCTCAATGACCATTTTAAGCGTCACAGGCTCATTTTGTTTTACCTTATCCCGATCGAGCGTGGCGGTGAGACGGAAGCTTCCAACCGCCCCCTGGAAAGTAGCCGGCTTTCCATTTTCCGGCAAAGGCTTCACAACGAGCTGGATCGGAGGAGGCGAAAGCAAACGATTCTGTCTCCGAGCAAAAAAAGCGCCCCCTGTGAAAAAACTATCACTGAAAAATTCATCAAAAGCGTTCGACCCCTGTTGCTCTTCACGAATCGAGACTTTGAGACTCCCAGGTTGGATCGTGTAGTTGCCAGGCGCGGTCGGGAAAAGTGCGAGTTTTTTCACGTCCGCTTTGACATAGCGCTTGCCGTTCATTCGAACCGTCTCGCGAGGAACGTCCCGGTCCATTGGGAATTCTTCGATCCAAAACCCGCTCGTCTCGGGTTCTTTGTCGAATCCTTCATAGCGCGTGTCATAGCGGGTGTAAAGCGAATAGGTCAAAAGCATCTGTTCGTTCTGGTAGAGGCTTTTCCGATCGACCCAGGCCTGGACAAAAATGTTGTCATCGGTTCCGGAAGCCACGGCATAAGTCTGATCCTGATCCGCGGGCTGTGCGACCGGGGCTTGCCGCGAAGGCTGCGTCGCGACGCGTTGCGGCGCGGCCTGCGTCCTTGGGACCTGGCTCTGGCCTCCTCCCGTCACTTCGATCTCAAGCGGCTCCGTCCGGAGAGCCGTCTGCCCCGCCTGAACTTCAACAGGGCTCAGCGTAAACCGTCCGGCCCGTTGAGGAATAAGCGTGTAGCTGAATTCGACATTCGCAGAGGTCACCCCATTAACGACTGAGATGTGCGAAGCGCGACCGGTATAGTAGGTTTCAAAACCGTCAAGCTGCGCGAGCCTCGGAGCTTGAAGATTCATGCTCTGACCGGTCACGCGAATACTGAGCCGGACCTCTTCTCCAACCTGCACCGAACGCTTGCTCACGCTGGCGGACACACGAACTTCCTCGGCCTGAAGGGATGGAGCAAAAACGCCCCAAAGAATAACTGCTGCTAAAAGGATTTTTCTCATATAAGGATTATCGAAGCGCACATTGTATAGGAATCACTACGCAATTTCAAACAACGAGTTAAGCAAAGAACGCTTCACTGAAAGCTTCTGGAGAAGTCGATCGAGCTCCCCCGGCGTTTTCACGCGCGCGTGAAGCTCAAACCCGGGCTCTTCGAATCCTTGGATAGGCTCCAGACGAAGCTCTTGGGCATCGCGAAGGATATCGGCCCGTCGCTTCTCGAAAGCTTTGAGATAAAGCGAATATCCGGGAAAACGCCACCGCTTCACTCGGGCAAAGAACCGGTCCGCTTTCATGCGCGGATCCATACCCCGCGTGTGTAACTCCGAAAGGACCTTATGCTCTTTACAAAGCACCGCAAGACATTTCCCCGTCCCTTTCATAACGTCCAACAACCATTCTCCGACCTGAAGCAGCTGAGAACTTGTTAGCTTCACTTTGGCCCCGATATTCCTGGCGAAATAATCCTGATCGCTTTCCGAGAATTTCAAAAAGGATAGGACTCCCCGAAGCGACAACTGCCCGTCCTCCACAAGGTCCTTGAAGGATGAAGGAAATTGATCCGCCTTTTGATAAAACTCCAGCGTGGATTTATCCTCCGGAAGTCCGAGAAGAGGCATCACTCCCGAAAGGATCTCCTTTTCATTAAGATGGAATTCCCGAGCCGCCATTCCTAGCGCCCGAGCCCGGTCCATTTCCGAGCATCCCTGCTTCCAGTTAGAAATAAGATTCATGAGAAAAATGTCTTTCGGCTCCATTTTCTCCGCGACAAGCACAGGGACTTCCTTCATCTTCAAAACCTGCGCCACCTTGAAGCGCTTGTGGCCCACGATCACGACCGGACGCTCGTCATTTGTCACGACAAGCGGCATCAGGATCCCTGATTTACGGATCGAGGTTTGAAGACACGGATCGGTCAAACGATACCGGAAACAGTAGAGCCTCTCTTTTGAGAGTTTGGAGATCTTCAGGACCTTTGAATCGTAGCGAGCCATTCTTTCTCCAATTGTGAGACTGAGATGCTAAGAACTTCCTCTATCGCCTGTTCCGCGGGTTTCCCGTCTTTAAACTTCACGAGGATCTCTTTCATGCGATACATCTGATAACGCTCCACCATATAGCTGACCAGTGAGAATACCTCCTGGTAGAAGAGAGCAACCTCCAGAGGATCCATCTTGTCTATTTGCAAATTCTCGGAAAGTAGCCGGCTCATTGACATGAGAGTCTTCGTTCGAATGGCGGCGGCGAAAACGGTCACATTCACCGGCTGGATCTTATTTTGCTCAAACTGCGCCAACCCCTCGTGAATCCAGGCAGGAGCACGCGAACCGCTCAAAGAAGCCACGAATGCATGCGTCATCTCGTGAACCGCAGCCGCACGCAGATCGAGTTCTCTAAACCCCTGGCGATAGGCCGGAAGCCGTATTTTCCCGTCATAAAGCCCGCCGACCCAGATGGACTGCCCGGTGACGTCGCGGAAATCGTTCCCGGAATAAAAAAGCACGGTGGTCTTATGTTTGAAATAAACACCGAAGTCCTGCGAGATCTGCCGATAAGCGTCCCGCAAGAGGTTCTTCAGCCAGTACCCCTCATAACCCTGCTCGCCCTTCCGGTACTTGATGATGAAATGCTCTTCGTCGTAAGTATCGAGATTTTTCTCGACTAGATTCTCTTTTTGGATCTTTTCGATCTTCTGCCGGAGGCGTGTCGAAGGACTCACGAGATAACTTTGCTTGTAATAATTTTCCGCCTTTTTAAAGTCTTGCTGAAGATTTGCGATCTCACCGAGGAGTTCCAGAGCTAAGGCATTCCGCGGTTCCAGGGAAAGCGATTCGTTAAGCGCATCGCGAGCCAGTTCAAATTCATTTTTCTCGAAGAACTTTACCGCGTCGTTATAAAGCTCGATCGCCATGGGCGTCATGGGCGCGTTCCCGCCCTTCCCTGCGTAGAATCTCTCGATCGCGATCTTTTGCCGGCGCTCCACAGTTTCCTTGCCGCGGTCATCGTCGTTCACGGCAGCAAACGAGACAGCGCAAAGAACCAAGCTCAAAGCGACAGTCGGCATAACGCGCGACACGCAACGCACAACGAACAAGAAATAGTGGCTAACAGTTTTTATCATTTTTTTAGTCTGCTGTCTGCGGTCTGTGATCTGCAGTCCAGCCCTTCGCTATTTCAACACGCTTTCCGATCGACGGATGGTCGTAAAAGAACCACTCATACCATGCCGGCGGCTCCGGATCCGCAAGGTTCTGTTCCCCAAGCTTCTCCATACAGGAAATAAAAACTTCCCGGGTCTCAAGCGCCTTTAAGGCAAAAACATCCGCCGCCCGTTCCCGCCGCCGGGAATAACCGTTCATGAGTGGCATCAGAACAAGATTGACGACATAAAAGATCAAGAACAAGAGCGGCAAGCCCGCAACATCCGCCGATGAATTCAAAGACAGCTCCGGCACTAGCTTATTCATTCCAAAAAACCCGGCAGCAAACGCAACGAGCGAAGCGACGAGGCCAAACGCCAAAAGCCGCCATATATCGTGATGCTTGTAGTGACCCAGTTCATGCGCCACGACCACTTCGACCTCGGAATGCGTGAAGTTCTGCGTCAACGTATCGCTTAAAACAACGCGTTTTGTTTTCCCGATCCCCATGAAGGCCGCGTTCGCTTTCTTGGTCGTCTTGCTCAAATTGATCGAATAGACATTCCCGACCGGCATGTCAAAACGCGCGGCAAGTTTCAGAACCTTCGCCTCCAGTTCCTTGTCTTCAAGCTTGCCATATTTATAAAACAGCGGCACAATCACGACCGGAAAGACCTTCCCAAGGATATAACTGATAAAAGCGTAGGACGCCCACGCCCAAATCCACCAATGCGCGGGATTGATCCGGATGATCCAATATAGACATTCCAGGAGTACGAGCGACAGCACGAACGAAAGCAAGGTCTTCTTCCCCAGATCCAACAGCCACTGACCAAAACTTTGGTTCGAAAGACCAAACTGATGTTCCAGAAAAAATCCGGAATAAAACGACAGCGGGAGATCGAAGATCAGAAAGAAAAGGGAGAACAAGACGAAGTAGACCGCGACGATTCCCCATTCACTGACTCCGGCCAGCGCGATTGCGTTCTGCCGCATCCCGAACGTCCACCCGCTCGCGATCAGGATCCCGAGAAGCGCGGGCGTGAGCATGAGATGGAAAAGGGTCAGCCTTCGGCGGAGGGTCTGATATTCCACCGCCTGCCTTGTTTTTTTTACATGTTGTTCCATAGAAAACCCCTCGTGTCGGCTCAACTCGCAACGAAAAGACTTTGCATTGAGCTTTGCGCGTTGCGCTATTGAAACTCCGTCATCACTCCAAAATGATCCGAGGGCCAAATTCCGTTTCGAGGCTCATTGAATACCACCCTCGAAGAAAGGATCTGTTTAAAAGGCCCGGTTCTTTCGCGCACAAAAATATAATCGATTCGCCGCTCAGCCATCTTCTCGCGTTCCGCCTCAGCATAAGGATTCCGGTAATCCCAGGTTATTCCCGGATCGCCCGAATTTTCCACCTCAAAAGTATCGCACCATTTCAGCCTCTCCCGAAGATAGATCACGGAAGGCGTGTCCGGTCCCGCGTTCAGATCTCCCATGAGAGCCACGGGAAGCTTCGCGGCCTTCTTCTGCACAAACGCCTCAAGCTCGAGCGTCTGCTTCATCCGGATCTCGTTTTCATCCACCTTCCATGAAAGATGAGTATTGAAAAGGGCGACTTTTTCCTTCCCCGTGTCAACACTGAGAAAAAAAACATAGCGGAGATAATCCTCGGTCGGCGACTTCGTCTTCATCACCAGACATTCCTGCTGGGCAGGCTTGAATTTCGAAAGAAAGATCAGCCCGGAATGCTCGCCGCTCACAGCCAAGTACGGATACCCGCTCCGCGCGTGAATTTCGTTGGCCCAATCCATATTAAAAACTTCCTGAAAGCCGACCACGTCGGCATCGTATTCCTGAAAACCTCGAAAGATCAATTCCCAGCGTTCTCGCCACGGGCCGCGTTCCTGCCATGTATTTAACGTGAGGATTTTCACAATAAAAATCCCCGAAAAAGGCTAACCCGTTTCCCGCGGCTCAAGACTTCTTCCCATGCCTGATATGCTCCAACCGCGCGATCATTTCGTGTCGGATCTTTTCCTTGGCTTCATCCATCGAACTGTCCGCAAAATCTTCCAGAGATGTGGGCTTCCCGATCGAGACAATGAAAACGCTTTTCTTTTTAATGAGCCAGGATTTTTTGGGAAGCGCCTGGCCGGTTCCATCGACCACTATCGGAAGTATTTCAACTTTGTTGTCACGTGCGAGCTTGAAGGCCCCCATCTTGAACGCGTGTATCTTCCCGTCAGGGCTGCGTGTTCCTTCCGGAAAAAGGAGCACGCTCACATTCTTTTCAAGAACTCCGGTAATCCTCCGTACAGCCTCACGGCCGCTCTTGTGACTCCCACGATTCACCGGGATGTAGCCCGCGGCGGCCATAGCCCAACCCATGAACGGAATCTGAAAAAGCTCGCGTTTAGCGAGGAATTTAAAGTTGAGTGGGAGCGCGGCGCAAACGGCAAGAATGTCCAAAAGACTCTGATGATTAGAAACAATGATGTAGTGCTTTCCCTTCTGAAGATGCTCCCGTCCCGTCACCACAAGCCGCCAGATCGAACTCCACCGGATGATGGTCCGCCCCCAATCGGCCGAGATATCGTGAAGAAGCTTGCATGTCCCACGATCCAAAAAAAGGGACAACGGATAAGCAATGAAAAGATCCAGGCACGCGGCAACAACCGTCAAAAAGATCGTCGCGGTCCAAAGGCTCACAGAATAATAAAGACTTTCCATGAATCCGAATGTACGTGCTTTGAGGATCTTCACCCCGTTAGATCTCCTTTAGGTGTAACTATAAAACCGAACATCAGCCAATGCACTAAAAAAAAAGAACTTGAAAAATTTATGATCTAACGGGGTTCATAAGGAAGCATTTTAACGGCCAATCCCTCTATTGGGAACAGCTTTTTAGAACACCGAATTTAAGGAGTCGTGGAATCAGCGGGAATAGCGGCCGCCGATGCAAATTAAACTTAAAAAGTAGGCGAGCCTCGCCGATTCTCAGGCGGGCCGCCGGAGAGGTCAGAAGAGGACGGCGGAGTATCGTCATCAAATTCGATGACGGTGTCGTGAATGGAATGGCCCGCGCTGTCTTGGTCATCATCTTCATCCCGATAAGCGCCGCCGGAATGCATGCCCCGAACATCGTAGAGAGTGGTAGGGATCTCGTTCAGAAACCGGGACGGAAGATTGTGATGCGTTGCACCATACATGCGCCGCTGGGTCGCGTAGGAAAGATGCAGTTTTTCCCTGGCGCGCGTAATGCCGACATAGCACAGCCGCCTTTCTTCCTCGACCTCGTTGGAGGGCCCCACAAAGGAATTCACATGCGGAAATATCCCCTCCTCCAAACCCACCATATAAACGATCGGGAATTCCAAGCCCTTTGCCGTATGAAGCGTCATAAGCGTCAGCACATTCGTCCCCTGATCCCACGCATCAAGATCGGTCACTAATTCTATAGAATCGAGGAATGACGCGAGCTGAGACTGCTTCCCTTCGGCCTCGCCTTCGCCGGATGGCCCGGAAGTCGCAAGAACGTTATTACGCGGAGTCTGCACGGGCAAAGAATCAATTTCATTTTTTTGAATTTCGTCAAATCGTTCAATGAAATCCTCGATCACGCTATAGAACTCCTCGATATTCTCAAGCCGCGCCTGGGCCTCCGGCGTTCGCTCAGCCTCCAGCGCCGACACATACCCCGTATCCTCCAGGATCCTCTCGAGGATCTCATGGATCGTCATCTCGCCCTGTTTTTTCCGGAGTTTCGAAATCCATCCGTAAAAAGAGCTCAAAGACTTTTGAACTTTTGGCGTTAATCCCTGAACCTTGAGGGGATCCTGCAAAACCTCTTCCCACGTCCTGCCTCGGGCTTCCGCTTCCAAAGTTTCCAGCGCCTTCTTACCGATTCCACGCGTCGGAACATTGATCACTCGCTTCAGGCTCACCTCATCATGCGGGTACGCAATGATCCGGAGGTATGCGATCACATCCTTGATCTCCTTACGATCATAAAAGCGCGTCCCGCCCACGATCTTGTAGGGAATGTTCGCACGCATCAACGCTTCTTCCATCACACGCGACTGAGCATGAACACGATAAAAGATCACCTGATCCGCGAAACTGCGTCCCTGCGCCTTGTATTTTAGAATATTTCCGACTGCGTACTGAGCCTCCGTGATCTCATCTTCCGCGTTAAAAAGCTCGATCTTTTCACCCCCCTTTTGCTCCGTCCAAAGCGCCTTAGGCCTGCGCATGGCGTTATTCTTGATCAAATGGTTGGCTGCCTGGAGGATCACGGGCGTGGAGCGATAATTTTGCTCCATGCGGATCGCGCCGGAATCGGGATAATCCTCCTCAAAATTGAGGATGTTCTTGATATCCGCCCCCCGCCATCCATAAATGGACTGGTCCGGATCCCCGACGACAGTGATCTGGCGACGCGCGGACGCGAGGAGTTTCACAAAACGGTACTGTGCGTGGTTCGTGTCCTGATACTCATCGATCAGGATATGCTGGAAACGGTCCTGCCAAGTCTTGAGCACTTCGGGATGCTTATCAAAAAGCACCACGGTCTTCATGATGAGATCTCCAAAATCGCAAGCCTTCAAGCGTTTCATCCGGGCTTCATAAAGCTGATAGATCTTCCCCACGGAGTCCTCAAAAAGATCGGACGCCTTCGCCAAATACTGGGAGGGAAGAATCAGATAATCCTTTGAGCGCTGGATCTCCTCACGCACGGCCTTCGGATTCACATCTTTTTCATTCAATTTGAGTTCCGCGACGCATTCCTTGATGACCTGGAGCTGGTCATACTCGTCATAGATAATGAAATTCCGGTCGAGTTCCA